>NZ_JBHSGO010000041.1:0-17360 GCF_042654485.1 Falsiporphyromonas endometrii
CGGGCGGACGCCAATCCCCCCGGTGTTTTTCATGCCCGCCTGACGGATGAACAAAACAATGAATTGAAATGATTAATTTTGACTCAAAGATAAACCTCCTTTACACACTTTTTGGGATACTACCTTGTTTTTATTTGGTTATAAGTATTGCGACTATCGATTAGAAAGAATCTTCTCACAACTCCATATTTTGACACAGTCCCATTTAGTTAATGATTTGCGTTCTTAACATTGGAGTTGTCAATATTTTTAGATCGAACTGACGTTTACTTGAATCTCTCTTGTTTCATCTTTTCTACCTTCTCTATCAATCTGTTGTTTGTATTGGTATCGCATGCAAGCTTTGAATAGTCGATTGTTTTGCCGGCCACAGTGATGTGAAAGCAGGTTTGTTTTTTTTCAAACTTGACAAAGCATCTTCCCATATCTCTGTATTGGTCCAAAATGGAAGCTAATATTAATTTGAGTTTTACTTCCGGAATATATGATTCTCCTTGAGGGGGTGAGAATTTGGTCCAAGAGATATCAAATGTTGTGCCGAAGCAATGAGCTGAGTTGATTGACGCATTTTTGTTGCGTCTTGATAGTTGTTTTTGTTGTTTAGAGCTTCTTGTCAAAGATGTGACCACCATCTTAAAGGGGGGCATCTTTTTAGCTTTTAATACTTTATTGAAGTCAGATCCAATGGAGTCAAGCAATTCCTTGGCGATGGGGACAAGGTATGGAAGAGAATGGGTAAGCTTTGCTACGGAATAAAATGCGCAAGAGTCTACCGTGTCCATTTTGTTTAGTATAGCTGTATCAGCTTCATCAATGACCGGCGCCACACCAAGCTCAATCCCTGATGCTACATGGAGGCAATTACTGTCGCTAAAGACTTCGGCAAGTTTACCTCTAAATGTGTGATTGAGATCGATTTTCTCCGGGAAGTGGCTTATTGGTGGTTGTTGTTTATTGATAGAATGCCCTTTAGCACATTTATAGACAGAAACGGAGATAAATAAAAAAATCGTCACTAAGATAAGCAATGCTATTGCTCGTCTATATATGTATTTCTTCTTCATTAAGATATGACAGTGCTAAAAAGGTGTTTGTATAATATAAATAAACCACCTTAGAATTTTCTAAGGTGGCTTCAGAGTGGTCCCAACAGGGCTTGAACCTGTGACTCCCTGATTATGAGTCAGGTGCTCTAACCAACTGAGCTATGGGACCTGCAAATGCCTCGTGCAAATTTGCGTTGCAAATATAGGTCAATTCTTTGGATTACGCAATAAGTCTATGCTAATTTTTTATCTTGTACATACTATTTGCAATCTGTTTGGGTTTATTTTGGATTAAAGCTAAACCCCATATCAATTAGAAATGAAGGGATACCGCCACTCTTAACCCCCATTTATCCACATCAGGCTTATGAAGTTGTGTAAATCTCCTAAACAGGTCGACTCTAAATAGTTTGAATATATTCTCGATACCTATACTTCCCTCCATATACCATGTGTTGCTCATAGCCTCGACACCTTCCGAATATTTATAGAGTCCGGGAGAGGTAGGAAGATTCTTATTGCTCATATTTCCCCAAAGGAAACTATAAGAAATGACCTCTCTCAACCCAAGTTTTTTTAATAGAGGTATTCGGTCAAAGAGCAATCCATTCATGTGATAATATGCATGAAGACCAGCCCATCTATCCATAATAAACTCTTGAGGTTTCATTAGTTGATAGCAGTCTTGATTGATAAAGTATCCACCATTGGTAGCCGGGATTTCAAGGAGAGGATACGGAGCTTTGTCCCAAATGATACCGGCTGTTCCTCGTAGGTCGATATACCCAAAAAGGGAGAGTCTGAGATCCTGTCTCATTTCAAAATCTGTCCTCTGGTAGTTGTAGCTACTGCCCAGGAATCCTTTGATACCCCATCTGTGACTAAGCTTAAATAAAGGTCCTCTTCTTGTGAGATTGAATCCGGATTCTGTCCCTTTTCGTCCGTTATATATAACTCTTAAAGGCTCCCATTGCAAGCTTATCCCGACCTCTGACGCTTTGTAGAATGATACTCTTTGTGTCGTCATATCAGGCATGATTTCTTCATATATCAACTCGTTGGTCGGAGTTACTTTCTTGTGTCCGATAAATATATCTGTGGAGAATGTTTTTGTCCAATCTCTTATATAACCAAGTTTATATTCATTTATGTAGGTTCTTTTTCTATTGTCCATCGATCCTAATTCTCTGATAATATCTCCATTGTAAATAGGCTCGTATATTTGCCCCGGGGTGAATAAGTCATATTGAATGGAAGCATAAATATTTTTTCTTGGAAATTCGTCAATGAAGTATTGCTTTCTGTTGGGGGAATAATAAAAGGCAGATCTATACTTTAGCTTATTATCTTTTGTGCCGTAAGCCAAGTATCCATCCCAGAAGAAATGAGGGGATAGATTGGCTGTTGTCTCTCCTCCTATCCTTACTCTAAAGCCTTCTATCGAATTGCCGCTCAGGAAAGTTTGAATAGGTCCGAGATCAAATTTGCTTCTGGCATATCCGTCCTTCATACCTTTGGGAACTGGTATATAGCCCGATATGACCGATCTTGCCACAAAGCTGAGGGTCTTATACAAACTTCTTTTCTTGAGGTGATCCATTAGTATGGGTACCGATGCAGCTCCGTGAGGTAGTTTTTCGGGTCTTACTGCTTGCCACTTAGATTGGTCTTGGATGATATTGATATATCCCTCGGGTTTTTCTTTTAGGTTGAGGGGCATTGTTTTTGCGTCTTGTCCAAAGATATAATCCGTAAATATCCTCGTCTGTTGAATCTCGAGACCTCGATTGATAAAGAGTTGATCTGCGGTGATTAGGACATCTGTAATTTGCTTATCCGGAAGCCATATAACTCTTGTTGAGTCGCCTTCCTGTATTGTGTGAGATTTGAAGTTTTGTATAAGCTTCATCTTTTTGACCCAGTTGATATTGGAAGAATACGGCATATTGAGCTCAACATGTTGGACTGCACACTCGGGTTGGGTCAATCTAATCTTTCCGGTAAATCCTGGCGCGTGTGGCTCAAATGGGACAAAGTTGAGTTCAATACATTTAATCCCGTCTATCATCACAGTATCTTGTATGAAGAATTTGTAGAAACCTGTTGCGAAAGTTTTGTTGAGCGGACTTGGAATACGCTGCAATAATATCGGAATATTTGCATCATAAATATCTACGGGTCTAAATATTTCTTGGATGTTTGCAGACAATGGTCCCTCGTCAACTTCCTCCTCAATTCCTATAAGGTTTTGTCCAACTACTCTTGTCATCTCTCCATCTACCTCATTTTTAACAACATGAGAAACTTTTTCGCGAAGAGAAACAGGAAAAACGAGTTTTTCTCCAAAAGCCGATGTGTCCACTATGGTTGCACA
The DNA here is from genome assembly GCF_042654485.1 of Falsiporphyromonas endometrii. Classification (NCBI taxonomy): domain Bacteria; kingdom Pseudomonadati; phylum Bacteroidota; class Bacteroidia; order Bacteroidales; family Porphyromonadaceae; genus Falsiporphyromonas; species Falsiporphyromonas endometrii. The sequence goes on from NZ_JBHSGO010000041.1 coordinate 3,421, forward strand.
TTTGGCTGAGTCAACCCCAAAGAAGCTGTCTCCTTTTCGAAAGTTGTCTAATGAAATAACAAGCCTTTCGTAGGTATCATATTGATATCTGTCTACTGCATTGATATGGTTGTATTTTTTAAGTGCAATGGCCTTCTTCATCAGCTCCACAGCCGGATTGTTTTTTCGGCTGTATTTCTGCTTTTTCGGCCTGACAATAAGAGCTCCCAAAGTGACACTTTGTACATTCATTCTTACTCTAAAAGCATGTCTTTTCTCTCCCGGTTTTAGTATGACATGTTTTGTTTCATATCCAACAAAACTAAATATCAAGTGTCTGTATCCTTTTGTGGAGGTAACAGAAAATTTGCCATTAACATCGGATGTGGAGCCAATCTTTTTGTTTTCCTCATATGTGATGGTCACAAAAGGAAGAGATTCGCCTGTAACCGAATCAAGTACCACTCCATCTATGTGTGTAGCAGATTGTGCACTTGCCTCTCGCCCTGCACATACGGTAGATAATAACAAAGTGATAAGTCCAATGAAGAGTGTATGTATGTGTCGATTTTGAGTCATTGCTGATTAATTTTAGAGCTAAAAGACGGCAAGCATATTCATCTGTCGCCTACTATTGATTAGTATCGTGTATCCCTTGCCTTCGGTTGGGTCATAACAACGAATGGGAGTATCAAGATATGATTATGGAGTAAATTTGAGATTATCTCATTCGCTGTTCCACCCTAAATTTAGCCAAATTTTGTCAGATACTATGACCGATGATGTTTTATTTCGTTGAGTACATAGACGACAAGAGGCTGATCACTCTCTATGTCGAAACAGCTCTCTTTGACCTCATTGAGCGTTCCCATCCAAAGCTCATCCAATACTCTGTGATCCAAGTCCCAACACAATCCGTTGGTAGTGATAGCTCCTCTATCAAATGTAAATATGGATACTTGCGTACCTTTTGGGGCCTCAAACCTTGCTTTTCCTTTGAAGCAATACATAATACCATAGTTTGTTGGTACGATGATTTTATCTATGCCAAGTTTAATGTATGTGGGAAGTAGAGACATGTTTGCAATCGAATGATCTTCTCTAAGCCCGGTCAATGCCAATATGCATAAATCTTTGGCATCGTAATGGGAGAGGACATATTTGACTGATTTGGTCAAGTCGTTGGTCTCTTGGTCAGATACAGTGTGCAATCTACCTCCAAGTCGATCTTTATAATCCGTTTTTATGGAGTCCAAATCTCCAACGACTACATCCGGAAGCGGGTACCCCATGTTGATAAGCCTATTACATGCTCCATCGCAACAAATCAGAATTTTGGTCTCCGATGTTGCAGCCTCTCGTAAAATCTTATGTCCCAAGGTTTCTTGGTTGGGCATCTCTCCTGCTGCCAAAATGACCAAGTTGGGGAAACTATTTATATCATTGTTATTTTTGTCGAAATAGTGCATGACCTTTGTTTCTAATAATTGTTTTTAAGCGCTTTTTGCTCCTCTTTTTGAAACTTTATCCACTGTAAGTATCCCACTATTGATAAGACTACATTGACGAGGAATATAAATCCTGAGACCGGATCATTGGCGTGGAAAAATACTATAGCCGACAAAATATTGGCAATAAACCAACAGAGCCATTGCTCTTTGATTTTGAGTGCAAGCCAGACCATCCCTACAAAGCTTATAAGGGTAGATATGGTATCTGCCCAAGGGAGAGAGCTGGTCTGGTCCGGAGCCAATCCAAACCACCCAAAGCAGTCGCTGAGCATACCATAGACCGGCACAGAAACTATTGATATGGCAAGAAGGCTCCAAAGCAGTACCTTCATGTCTAAAGTCTTTATCCCTCCATCTTCGCTTTGCTTCGGATGCCTAACCCACATGACCCAACCTATGATAGTTGTGATAAGGTAATAAGCATTGACTATGATATTGCCGTAAAACCTTGATTGCCATGATAAAAATATCCAAATCAGAGGTAAGATAACTCCAATGGGAAACATCCACATGCTGGCCTTTATTTCAAAATATACCCATAAGAAGGTAATGATGGCTGCAATGATTTGAATAGGATTTTGGCTGATAAAATCAATAATTAGGTCCATATTGTACGATATAGTATTGCTTATGTTCGTGGCTTCAATTTGGAAGCCTTATGCTTTACTTTAAAAACTAATGAGAAGCAGACCAAAGATAATTTAAATTTTGCCATGTACGATTAGAAGAAAGACATAATAAAAAAGGGCTGCAATCGAATTAATCAATTGCAACCCTCTGAGAGGTACCTGGCGGATTCGAACCGCCGTACACGGTTTTGCAGACCGTTGCCTAGCCACTCGGCCAAGGTACCATTGTCGGTTTTGACGGTGCAAATATAGCTATAATATTTGATTTGCAAAGCCTTTTCAGAATATTTTTCTTCTTTCGTCTTATATTTGGCTTGATGCCATATCAATAGAAAGAAAATGGACTGATTGCTTGAGGTTTCATTGAGAGCATTTTAGATAGTGCGCTTTTAAGATGGTAATCTCGTAAAGGTTACCCCTATTATTCTCGAGCAGATATCTTAAATTATGGTAGTATTACAAGAGATAGTAATGCTAAGGTTTCAAATGACTTGAAAAGGCAATGGTTATGGATTATGGATTTGAAGTGGCTCGATTTGTACATTACGCCCGGGAGATATTGTTAATCTCTTTGACTTTTAGTATCTTAGCTATGTAATTAAATTAAAACCATGGGAATACTCATATTACTTACCGTATTTTTGATCTTGGTGCAGCTTGGCGGATCACACCTCCGAGAGGCGCGAGTATGTTCCATTGACTCAGAGCAGATTGCCTTCCCGGCAATCACCAAAATCAACCATCCCGGTCTTCTTATTCTATGGGCTGTGAAGCTAATAGAAAGAGGATTTAATTTGTTAAAGACTGTAAGCTTGCACTTTGCTATAAAAGCAACTCAAACAACACCTATCCAAACTCAAAATCATAAATTCGAGGGTTAGGGTCATCTGACCTTCTTACCGACTTTGCCCGTTTTTATAGTACGAAGCGGGCTTTATTTATGCGCTATTTTAACAAATAAGCTCGCGCGAGAAGCAATCTATTCTCGCGCGACTTTCGATCCGTTGTCGCGCGACCTTGACATGCGAAGTCGCGCTACTTCAGGTGCAACCTCGCGCGAGTTTAGGTTCAAGGTAGCGCGAGAATGGATTGCAAGTCGCGCGACCTCCTAAAAAAGGCGGCCTAAAGTCGATTTTTAAGTCGCCAAAAGATAAATTACAAATGTCATTAATATAGTTTAACACTTAGCGATACGGATAAATTACCGTCCTCTTCATGTTTTGTTGGAAATAAGCCACTTTTAAGGTCAAAAAAGGGCCATTTTTAATAAGAAAAGAGCTCGCAGAAGTTTACTTTATTTATCTAATTACTTGCGTTTTATACTAAATAAGGGGTTGATAAATGTGATAAAACACCTCTCCAAATCATCCAATCTACCATTGCTATTCTTTATAATGAGCCATAATATTTGTCAATATGGTAAGTTTATTTTCGTCATTTTGCAGAACAAAATAAATGATATCTCATTCTATCTAAACCAACAACTTACTATCTTTGTAGCTATGCTAACAAGAAAAGAGCTATATGATGCAATAGATACGCCTATCTTTCATTTGATAGGAGACACAGCGGATGAGCTGGGTTTGGAGGCCTATGTAGTTGGAGGCTATGTGCGTGATTTGCTATTGCATAGACCGACAAATGATATAGATGTTGTCAGTGTTGGTCCCGGTATTGAATTAGCTAAGGCGGTAGCCAAAAAGTTAGGTAAGCATGCTTATTTAAGTGTTTTCAAACGCTTTGGAACTGCCCAGGTAAAATATAAAGATTTTGAGTTGGAGTTTGTGGGAGCACGCAAGGAGAGCTACTCTCCGGATTCTCGCAAGCCCTTTGTTGAGGATGGAACTCTTGAGGATGATCAAAAGCGGCGTGATTTTACTATCAATGCGCTTGCTTTGTGTCTCAACCGTGATAGATATGCTGAATTGATAGATCCTTTTGATGGCATTGCCGATCTTTTGGAGTATACGATCTGTACACCTTTGGATCCGGAGGTTACTTTCAGTGATGATCCTCTTAGGATGATGCGGGCAATTCGTTTTGCTTCTCAGCTTGGATTTATGATTGAAGAGGAGACTTGGGATGCGATTTGTCGGATGGCACCTCGAATCGAGATTGTCAGTCAAGAGCGCATAACGGACGAGTTTAATAAGATTATGCTTTCTCCCAGACCTTCGGTTGGTTTGGATTTATTTGCTATGAGTGGACTTATGCAAATTGTTATGCCGGAGGTTTATGCTCTTAAGGGGGCAGAAACAATAGATGGTATAGGTCATAAAGATAATCTGACTCACACATTTAAGGTGGTTGATAATATTGCCAAAAAGACAGACAACTTATGGCTGAGGTATGCTGCACTTTTGCATGATGTGGGCAAGCCACGCACCAAAAAGTACGATCCCAAACTTGGATGGACTTTTTATAATCACAATTTCATCGGAGCCAAGATGATACCGGGGCTTTTTAAGCGTCTAAGACTTCCTACTGATGGTAAAATGAAGTATGTTCGCAAATTAGTTGATTTGCATATGCGTCCTCAGTCTCTTGTCGATGAAGGTGTTAGTGATTCGGCCATTAGAAGGTTGCTTTTTGAGGCAGGAGATGATATAGATGATTTGATGGTGTTGTGCGAAAGCGACATTACAAGCAAGAATCCTCAGAAGGTAAGAAGGTATATTGAAAATTATGGACTTGTTCGTAAGAAGCTCAAGGAGATAGAAGAGAAGGATCGTATTCGCAATTTTCAACCACCAATTACGGGAGAGAAGATTATGGAAGTTTTTGATTTGACTCCCGGCAGAGAGGTCGGAAAAATCAAAGAGGCAATCAAGGATGCCATTTTAGATGGTATCGTGGACAATGAATATGATTCTGCTTATCAGTTTATGATTAAGAAAGCTGAAGAACTGGGGCTAAGGCCCATCAAAGGATAAGGAATTAATAAATCAAACAGATATGAAAAGACATTTTCAAATACTACTGTGTCTTGTGTTTACTTTAACCTGCCTGAGTTTAGGCAGCTGTTATAAGTATGACCCTATTAGAGATAAGATGAATAGGGTAGACAATGGCAATAAAGGGGATAACGATAAGCCCGATCCTAAACCTGTGGTACAGAAAGATGAAGTGGGTGAGTATCTAAGTATTGTAGAGAAAATAGCTCTTGATAAGGTTGATACAGAAGAGGGACAAAAATTATCTCTAAAGATCGAAAACAAGAGTGACTCATTGGACTATAAGGGCAGACTATATGTTGTGGCTTTGAATAAGAGCAGCAAGTCGACACAATCAGTCATAAAGAGTGTTAGATCCGGTCGAATCCTGGCGATGAAGGGATTTGATCCAAAGAGCATCCGCGTATCGGAGGAGCAAAATACACTTATCTATTTTGTGGGTTCTCAAGATGCTGTTATCGCCCAAAAAGAGATCAAGAGCTTGACCTTTGATTGTGACTTTACAAATGTCAAGGATGGTGATTATTATATTCTTATCGCTTACACCAACAAAGAGGGGCAGATTGTGACTATGAAACAAATGGCCGGAGCTTTGCTTGTTGGGCAGGGAAAACGAGAGCAAAAGACTTATCTCTTTAGCTTTGAAAATTGGGCTAAGAGAACAAACTCTGACCAGTATGAACTCCCTATTGCAGAAGATCCATTTAGTCCCGATTTTTGGACAAGTGCCAGCAATATTGGATATAGTTTGATGCCCGGAAAAGAGGTGCCTTATCCTGTGAATGAATATAAAGATGGGTACAAAGGTTCCGCAGTAAGTATCGAATCCAGACCCGGCAAGATCACTGCAGGAATGGGCAAATATCTTGTTGCAGGATCGCTTTATTCAGGAGAGGCGAGAGTGAATAAATTCTTGTCTAAGCCTTTGGAGTCTACTCTGTTTGGTCAGCCTATAGAAGAGATACCGGTCAAGTTGTCCGGTTATTATAAATATAAATCCGGACCAAAGTATATCAATGGCGAAACAGATGCCCCATATCCAAATAAGAAAGACCAGGGTACGATTGCAGTTGTTTTCTATGAAGCTCCTGATCTTGATTTCTTCTTGGATGGAAACAATTTGTACACTGACAAACATATCATAGCATACAAACAACACTTTGTAGATGATAGCAATTGGAATGAATGGACACCATTTGAGATTGATATCCCGGTTACAAATAAGGATCTATATAAATCGATAGACTTTCTTGCCAAGAAATATAAGATAGCCATTGTATTTAGTTCGTCCAGAAGAGGTGATCAGTTCTTGGGAGCTGTAGGTAGCCTATTGCTTATTGATGAAATAACTTTAACAACAGAGAAATAATGATACGCAAACTTATATATACGCTTTTGGCGCTCACACTGACTGTCTCCGGAACAGTGGCGCAACATTACAACCAATTTGTTACAAAGCATGATCAGTATAAGTATTGCTCAAATTGTGGAAAACCGTTGAACGGTGAGAATGCTCATTTTTGCTACACTTGTGAGAAATACATCCCATATTGGGAGTTGAATTCGTCCGTCTTATTCAATGTTGGAGCCATGGCACCTATCCCGGTACCAAGTCCGGTGAAACATATTTATACCTGGTATCCAAATATCAATCCGGCTCTAAACTTTACAATTACCAGATGGATGAATAGCAACTGGGGTCTTACCACCGGTATTACTTTAGAGGTGAAGAGCTTCGAGGCAACCACTAAGATTGAAAATATGGATATCAATGTGGTGAGTGATGACGAATCCGGACTTGGTGGTCATTTTACGGGTTTTTCCAATACAGATATCAAAAACAATTACTTTACAATTCCTTTGATGGCCACTTGGCGAACAAACAACCAGAAGCTCAATCTTAATTTTGGGCTGTACGGATCTTTCTTGATGAAGGGCCATTTTAGACAAATCATTGATGGCAATTTGCATGTCGAGACCATTGATAAAACGGTGATAGACGATCCCTATGATTTGGATATGGATATGAGTAAGTTTGATTTTGATGATCGTATTTCCAATTATGACTTTGGAGTCCGTTTTGATGCAGAGTATTATTTCACTGATCGTTTGAGTGGAATTGTGGGACTGCGGTTTGGTTTTTCGAATACGATGAAGAGTAGTTTTGATTATATGAAATACAAGATGTACAATATGTTCGGCTGTTTTGGTATCGGATATCGATTGTAGTATTCATGCAACAGGTAATAATTACTTATGACGAATTGGATAGGACCGGCTATAGAGAGTCGGTCCTATTGCCTTTGTCTAAAAGTATCTTTGCTCGAGAGGCTGTCGTGTCAGCTCTCAGTGGAAACATTAAGAAGCTGATAGATATTTTGGCTATTGAGCGAAATAGGGGGAGAGAGGTATCTCAGGACATAGATATTCTATTTAGAGCTTTGATACCGGAGCATAAGCAAATGGTAGATGTGGGAGCATCCGGCACTGCATTGAGACTTTTGCTTTCTTATTTTGCTTTGACGACGGACACCGAAATAATCCTTTCGGGAAGTGAAAGGATTAAGCAAAGACCACTGACTCCACTTATTGAGGCATTGAGAAATCTTGGTGCTCATATCGATTGCCTTGAGATGGATGGTTATGCTCCTATTAAGATAGGTAAGAGCAATCTAAGAGGAGGTCATGTTAGTTTGGACCCCGGCATTAGTTCGCAGTTTGTCACATCTCTACTTCTTATTGCACCTTATCTGCCGGGAGGTCTTACCATAGAGTTTCTTGCTCCTCCCGTTTCTGTACCATATATACACATGACTGTGGAGATGATGATATATTATGGTATATCGGTGGATATCAAAAAGAGGTGTGGCCATATTCAATCCATTAGAGTGCGGCAAGGAACATATCGAGAAGGAGATAGAGCTGTCGAAAGAGACTGGAGTGCTGCGGCCTTCTTTTATATGTATGAAGCTTTGGCAGACTATCCTGCTACGATGGTGTTTGATCATTTGTATCTCGATTCGATACAGGGAGATGTTGTCACAAAAGAATATTTCTTATCCTTGGGGATCTTAACAACTGAGACTGAGGAGAAAGGAATTGCTCTCGACAAATTGGATTATAAAGGGCCTGATTTTATTGAGGTCGATTTTGAAGATTGTCCGGATATGATGCCTGCATGGGTCGTGACAGCAACTTTACTGGGGCTTAGGTTTGAGGCAAAAGGGATAGACAACTTGAAGTACAAAGAAAGTGATCGAGTCTTGTCTGTGATGTCGGGTCTTGAGAAAATAGGGTATAAACTAACGCTTCATAATAAGAACCAACAGCTTATCCTTCGCAATGATTTGAAGCGTCTACCTGTCAGTGGACCGGCATATATAGACACATGCAATGATCATCGTATTGCAATGGCTTTTACGATGGCTGCCATCAAATATAGGGACGGCATCGTTTTGTCCAATCTTTGTGATGCTGACAAATCCTTCCCTAACTTTGCTAAAGAGGCTCAAAAGTGTGGTTTGGTATACAATGTAATAGATAAGTAAGATGAAGAACGTAATCATAATGCTCCTTTTGGCTGTCTTGATAATGGCACTTATGGCTATTGTCGGATCAATAAGGGAAAGAAGAAAAAGAAAAAAACTTGGACTCCCCGCAGATGAGCCTCAAGATACTTATGTGCGCCCGGAAGGTTGCTGTGGAAAACATGAACGATGTGAGCATGATGCCGAATATTTTAAGACTAAAATTAAGCCGGAGTATTTTGATGATGAGGAGCTGGATCGCTTCAAAGGTTATCCACCCAATAAATATACCATGCAAGAAGAGCAAGAGTTTTTGGAGGTTTTGCATACCATGTTGCCCACTGATGTCAAAGATTGGATATTAAGTCTTGGACAAAGAGGTGTTACGATGCCTGACAATGTAAGAAAAGAGGCTCATAAAATCCTTCTTGATATGAAAGATAAATAATACCAATCAGACGATATATCCTTTTTTTAGATTATTCCCTTACGATCTGATAGTATACCTAAATAATACTTCTAAATAGTCAATCATGTAGTGCCAAAATAAAGGCATATTGTTTTATAACTCTCTTTTATGCAACACTTTGCATCATTGTGTAACATGTACGAATAATTGTATCTTTGCATCAAATGAAGCAAATCATTGAAGGGTAAATGCCCCAAGAGTTTTGCTTTTAATACGCTAAAACAATTAATATCGTATCTCTATGAAGCAAGTATTTTTACGCTTTACATTGATTGGTGCTTTATGCCTTATCAATCTGGTTGGCGCTTTTGCTCAAACAGTCGTAACAGGTAAAGTAGTGGATGAGAAAACATCCGAACCAATCATCGGTGCATCAGTGACGATTGGATCAGGTACAAACCTGAAGGGTGCCGTTACTGACATGGATGGTAAGTTTACACTCGAAACACCATCAACCGCAACGATTACATTCCGTAGTGTAGGTTATCAAACTCAGACACGCACAATCCGCAATGCCGGAAGAAAGGTTAACTTGGGAGAAATTGAGCTGTCTTATGAATCTACAGCTTTGGATGTAGTAACTGTAATCGCATCTGTAGTTCCAAAGGATCGTATTACTCCCGTGCCGGTATCTAATATTAAACTGGCTGATATCGAATCAAAATCTTTCAATACAGAGTTCCCCGAGCTCGTTAAATCAACCCCTTCTGTATATGTAACTAAGTCGGGTGGTGGATTTGGTGATTCTCGTATGGCTCTCCGTGGTTTTGATATGACCAATATTGGTGTGCTTATCAATGGTGTGCCTATCAATGACATGGAAAATGGAAAGGTTTATTTTAGCAACTGGGCAGGTCTTACTGACGTTGCAAGCTTTATCCAGATCCAAAGAGGTATTGGAGCTTCAAGATTGGCTATCTCTTCTGTTGGTGGTACAATGAATATTGTAACTAAGAATGTTGATGCCAAAAGAGGCGGTATGTTCTTCTCAGGTATTGCTAATGATGGCTACCTCAAGTATGGTTTCAACTTCTCTACCGGTCTAATGGAAAATGGATGGGCTGTGACAGCTTCCGGAAGTACAAGCTATGGAGATGGTTATATCAAGGGTACAGATTTTAGAGGTTACAACTACTTCCTCAACGTATCAAAGAAAATCAACGAACAACACACTCTTTCTTTCACAGCCTTTGGTGCTCCACAATGGCACAACCAAAGAAGTTCTATGTATACTCAAAAACAATATGAAGAAAATCCTGACGGTATTCGTATGAACCTTGAGTATGGTATTCTTGAAGGAAAGGTATATTCTCCTAAATATAACTGGTATCACAAACCGCAGATCTCTCTTAACCACTTATGGAAGATAGACAACAAGTCTACACTTTCTACAGCGGTATATGCATCATTCGCTCGTGGTGGTGGACGCAATGCAGCAGGTCTTCAGCCGGTTTCAAAGGAAGATAAGGATAACGGTATCAGAGACTACAGAAACTATATCACAGCATATAAGGGACAACTTTCTAAGGAAGCCCTTCGTACCAATGACAATCTCATCGACTGGGAATCTGTATATGGTATGAATGCTGCAAATGGTGATGCAGGATCTAAGGTGATCTTGGCAAACTCTGTAAACCAACACAACTGGTATGGTATTTTGAGTACATATCAAAACAAGTTGGACGAGAACTTCACTCTTACTGCAGGATTTGATGGAAGATACTATGTTGGTGAGCACTACAAAGAGGTAGAAAACCTTCTTGGTGGTAAGTACTTCGCTACAGGTGACCTTGTTGGAAGAGACTATGATATAGTTAAGATTGGAGACGAGGATAAGAAAGTGGTTAAGAAGGGTGAAATGTTTGATTACTACAACAAGGGTAGAGTAGTTTGGGGCGGTCTATTTGCTCAAGGCGAATATCGCAATGACTATATCTCTGCTTTCTTGTCAGGATCACTCTCTTATCAAAGCTACAGATATGATGTACCTTATCTCTACTCTTCTTATAACTACGATAAGCTAATAAGTGAAAATATCAGAGATGTAAAGAAGTCAGATGTAAAGACATTTATCCCTATCTCTATCAAGGGTGGTCTCTCTTATAAGTTCTTGGATTACAACAATATCTTCGTAAACGCAGGTTATTTCACAAGAGCTCCTAAGTTTGCCGGCGTATTCCTCAACTATTCAACTGAGCTTAATAAGAATGTTAAGAACGAAAAGATCTTGACTTTCGAAGCAGGATATGGTTTCTCTAACGAATTTGTTGGTATTAACTTCGGTGGTTACTATACTAAGTGGGATGACAGATTCCTAAGAAGAAGTGGTAGCAACAGAGACTTCTACAACTTTACAAATATGAGTGCTACTCACAAAGGTCTCGAACTTGAAGTAAATGCAAGACCGCTTGACAACCTCAAGCTTACAGCAATGGCTTCTCTGGGAGACTGGAAATGGGGTAACAAGACTCATTTTGATATCTACGACGATAAGCAGAAAAATATTGGACAAGGAGAAATCGATTTGAATGGTATCCATGTCGGTAACTCAGCTCAGACAACTTTTGCTCTTGGATTTGATTGGGAAGCATTCGAAAATCTTCACCTAAGAGGTAACCTAAACTTCTTTGGTAAGAACTATGCTGACTTCGAACCGGCTTATAGAGTTGGATACGACAAGGATAAAAAGGAATATGTTACCAATTATTCAGGTGACGCTTGGAAGATGCCTAACTATACTTTAGTTGATTTGAGTGCTTCTTATAAACTCAATATGGACAAAGTATCTGTAAGCTTCTTCGGTGGTGTAAACAACCTGTTTAATAAGAAGTATATCTCTGACGCTACGGACGGATCTAAGTTAGATAAGGCAGGTAAGCGTACAGGTGAAGATGCTCTTGTATGGTACGGCTTTGGTAGAACATGGCAGGTAGGTATGAGAGTTAACTTCTAATTTGGAAGTATATCTTTTACAGCAATATAAATTACAAAAGGGATGTGCATGCGTTGCGCATCCCTTTTTTGATGTAATGAGTTTATCTGACACCAAATACACCTTCACTTCCCCAAAGAGATGAGGGCGATTTGGTAGATGATAACCATTTATCCCAGATTTGTCGTTAGATGGCAGATTCTAATGACCGTCATTAGAAAATATCACTCTTAATACATTATATATCATCGCTTTATAATCTTATAAAATGATTCTTATCTACTAAATTTCTCCACCATTTTGGTGAGATGTGATAAAGGGAAAAAGATCTTTGAATGTATGTGATACTCCGATGTCCTACCGACATTTTTTTGTTTATGAGAATTGTTGCTATTATTTATAGTGTACTGTTAGAAGTATGCCCATTAGAATATATCCACAAATGACAAACTGCTTACTGATATTGGTATTCGACTTCGGCCATGTAGATGAAATATTCCATCCGATCTAACATCTTTACTTCTCATTCATTTTTAAGTATTCAAATTAGCTCGTAAATATGGGAAGAATGGATATTTCGTTCGATATTCTCTAATCATAGAGTCATTGTTTTCAACTACCTTTGCCACGAGTAATATATGTGTGGTAGATGAGTTTGACAGATACAAAAATTAGACAGAAGCAGATTTACAATATCACTCTTTTAGGGAGCATCATCAATGCGCTTCTTATTGTATTGAAGTTTATTGCCGGGGTGATTGGTCATTCAGGAGCTATGATGGCTGATGCCGTGCATTCTTTAAGTGATTTTATCTCTGATATTATCGTTCTTGTTTTCATTAAAATAAGCTCTAAGCCCAAAGATCATAACCACGCTTATGGCCATGGTAAGTATGAGCATCTTGCTACGGCTGTTATTTCTCTTATTCTTGTTGTGGTCGGAGGAATGCTTTTATATCGAAGTCTTTTTACCATCTATCGATTCTTTTATTTTGGGACTCCTATTGTTAAGCCCGGCTTGATAGCTCTGTGGATGGCTGTTGTAAGCATAATAGCTAAGGAGGTTTTATTTCGAATGACGATTAGGGTGGGTAATAAGACCAAAAGCACGGCAGTGATTGCCAATGCGTGGCACCACAGATCTGATGCATATAGTTCGATAGCAACACTTATCGGTATCTCGGGAGCTTTTTTCTTAACTGACAAATGGATGATATTAGAGCCTATAGCTGCCGCTGTGGTTAGTATCTTTATAGTTAAAGTGGGCTTTGCGCTTTTCAAACCGGCTTTTGATGGCTTAAGTGAAGCAAGTCTTCCTGAGCGAACAAGGAAAGAAATTCTTAAGGTTATCGAATCAACTCCTTCTATTCGTAGTTGTAGAGCTTTGTACACAAGAGATTTGGGAAATAGGTGGGCTATTGAGGCTATCCTTCTGGTTGATCCGACTCTTACTGTTTTGGAGGCTCATAGTATATGTGATCATGTAGAAGATCGTTTGAGAAGAAATTTTGGTGAGCATACACATTTGTCTATTCATATTGAGCCTGATCCTTCTATGTCTAATATCACAAATATCAATAAATCAGCTCAGTAACAAAAGAGGTTTAGGATAAGATAGATGATCTGATTTGACCTTTTGATAGGATTGTGTAAGGCAACGAATTGGACTAATTTCTTTCATATCGATAATCATCAAGGTTTCTAAGCAAATAAAAACAATCACTATCATTGAGCTAAAACCTCAGTGATAGTGATTGTTTTTTACAAATGATAGGATTTAGAGTGTACGTAGTTTTTACACGGCTCCATGTATTTGATACTGTCCCGAAAAAGTGTGTAAGACTCAAGACTGTTATCTTTGAAAAAAACAAAATAAAACGATAAACCGTATGAATCTTACACGAGTACAAATTAAAGAAATTATTTCGAATTGTCTGTC
>NZ_JBHSGO010000042.1:0-6564 GCF_042654485.1 Falsiporphyromonas endometrii
CCTGACAGACAATTCGAAATAATTTCTTTAATTTGTACTTGTGTGAGATCCATACTGTTTTACTGTTTTATTTTATTTTTTCAAAGATAACAGTCTTGGGTCTTACACACTTTTTCGGGACAGTATCTTCTGCCTTATAGAGATGGAGGTCAAAGTATTTTTATTGCAATTTTAGCGCAAGCCTCTGCGTCAGCCAGCGCATGATGATGATTCTCCAAATTGTATCCACATTCTGCTGCTACGGTCTGAAGTTGATAGTTTTCTAACTTAAGGACCCTCTTGGATACTCGCAGTGTATCGTAAAACGTATAATTAGGGTAGTTCATTTCGCATTTTGCAAAGATAGATTTCAGACAATTTTCATCAAAAGGACTATTATGTGCCACTAAAGGAAGGCCCTCAATTTTGGGTGCAATCTGTGCCCAAACTTCCGGAAAGCTTGGTGCATCATCTGTATCTTCAGCACTTAGACCATGTATTTTTTGACATCTATAGTTGTAAAAGTTAGGAGTAGGTTTGATAAGAGAATAAAATGAATCAACAATTTCTCCTTCTTTGACAATGACGATTCCCACCGAACATACAGATGTTCTATAATGGTTAGCCGTTTCAAAATCTATTGCTACAAAATTTTTCATATTAACTATATCTCAAATATCTAAGAATGACGACTATAAATCCTTACAACAATGCTTCATTTACGGGAGATTGTTTAGGATTTTACGGATATAATCAAAAGTAGTAATTGTTGTATGAAAAAATAGGGCACAGCATCATAAAATGTATTACAGTAGTTTATTGATATTTGATAGAATGGTTACCAAATACTCATTATTACGCAGAGATATGTCGTTATGTGATAGATTCTAATGACCGTCACTATAGCTTGTTTTTAATGTTATATATCATAGCTCTGAATATTTGAAGGTAAATGGTATTGCGATATTCTAAAGATAAGTTAGGGTTAAACATAACTCAATCGATGAAGATCACTATCTGAGATATGCTGTTTGGGGCTGATAAAACAAAAGGGCGTGTCACCCTATAATGACACACCCTTAAGGATGAGAAATTATATATTATTCGTTATTTCTTAATGATTTTCTTGCTTACGTTACCTATAACTATTACATATGTACCTGCTTCCAGATTAGTGAAATCTAACTTTTGGTAACCATCGGCATTGCTATATACTTGTTGTACAAGCATACCATTGATATTATAAATATTGATGAGCGTTTTAGCTGTAACTCCATGTACAAAGGCATAATTTATTACCGGATTGGGATAAATGCAGATATTTTCTGATTTGATCAAACCTACCCCTTCATAATTTAATCCTTCGTATGATACACCATACATAGGATCTGTATTGCCGTGTTGGTCAAGAACAATCCAGTTTTTAGTCAAAGCATCTGCAACAGCTTCTATAGAAACTTTGTTTTCATCTTTAT
This sequence comes from Falsiporphyromonas endometrii, assembly GCF_042654485.1. Classification (NCBI taxonomy): domain Bacteria; kingdom Pseudomonadati; phylum Bacteroidota; class Bacteroidia; order Bacteroidales; family Porphyromonadaceae; genus Falsiporphyromonas; species Falsiporphyromonas endometrii. Next base: position 1,455 of record NZ_JBHSGO010000042.1, read on the forward strand.
TTTGTGTGTCAATCATCACTGCCAAACGAATCACTTCCGATTTAGGAAGAGCTTTGACAATGTTGTTTATCTGATCGACAGGAAGCATATTGTTCTGACAAGATAGTGCTATTAAACTATCTGAATTGATCTTAAGGCTGTTAAGTTTGTTGTTATTACACTTGAGGATTTCAAGTTTATTAGAAGCGCTCAAGTCAAGATTTTCAATCTTATTACCTGATACGAAGAGCCTTTCAAGTGCTGGAGCATTGATTGTCAAAGATGAAAGATTGTTGTTCCTTAAATCGAGACGTCTCAGCGTAGAAGATTCTGGGAGTATAACCTTTTCAATTTTATTATTGGCACACTCTATTTCTGATAAATATTTACATTTAGATAAATCCAATGTTCCCTCAATTACGTTGTTGTTACATTCCAGAGTTCGGATGTAGCTACAATTGCTAAGATCAATAGATTTAAGAGCTTGGTCATTAATATTAAATCCTTCTACATTACCGCTAATGATAATTTTATCTGATGTAAGTGTGTAAGTTGAAGGATAAGCATTATCACTGATAGGCTCTTTTACACCACTAATGGACAATTCTCCATTTCTATAAATTGAGAATCTAACATTATCTCCAGCTTTTTTATCAAAGGTCAAAGTTACAGATTGTTTCATGTCTGCTGCATCAGAGCCAACATATATTTCACCCTTTCCTTGATTAGCAAACTTGTTATAATCAATAACTGTCCAATTCTTTTTAACGGCTATTGCAACATCATCTTTAGTACAGTCATTCTGTTCTGTACGATCTTTTATGTTATATGTATTAATAATTGTAATTGTAGGAGCATCTTTAAATGACTGTTCTGGAAGTGATTTCATAAGAGCCGTCATATTATCACCACTAATCTTGTTATCATAACACAAGATATTTACAATGTCTTTACAATTACTAAAATCTAATGACTCTAAAGAACAACCATTACACATCAGATATCTTAGCTTTTTATTGTATGACAAATTAAGTTTTGTCAGACCTAAATTATCGTAACAAAAGAGCTCTTCTAGTTCTTCATTGTGTGATAGATTGATTTTCTCAAGTAAGTTATGACCAATCTTTATCACCTTAAGTTTAGGATTGTTTGTAAAATCAACGCTTGTCAAGGTACCCCATTCAGATGAAAAAGATTCAAGTAATGGATTTTTAGATAAGTCTATATTTTTCTGTGCTTTACAACTTACAGAGATATTCTTAAGTTTGGGGTTGTTTGTTACCACAATTGGCTCTTCAAAGTCATTTAATGCACATGAAAGGACTTCCAATTCTGGATTTTTGGACAGATCAAGTTTACTCAAATTATTATTAAAGCAATTTAGGATCTTAAGTTTTGGATTGTTAGATAAGTTCAATGAAGATAATTTCAATTTGTCTGTTCCATTATCCTCGCAATGAAACTCTTCTAATTTTGTACAATTTGATAGGTCATAACTTGTAATCTCGTTTTTATTTGCAAATAACTTCACAAGCTCTGCATTGTTTTTAAGTTCCAATGATCCTATTCCACATCCTGTTATATCAAGAACTTTCAATTTAGAACAAGCTGAAAGATCTAATAACGGTATTTGAGCACCAGAATTAGGATCCTGATTCTCAGCACACTTTAAGATTTCTAGATTTGTGTTTTTACTTAAATCAAGGCCTATTATTCCATTGTTGCTACAATCTAATGAGACAAGATTTCTACTGCTACTTGTATTTAATTCTCTTAGAAGATTCATAGAACAATTCAATTCTTTCAGAGCCTTATTCTTACCAATAGACAGGTCTCTTATCATGTTGTTAGAACAATTCAAGGAAGAAAGGCTTGAACATCCAGATATGTCGATGGATGTAATTGAGTCTGAACTACAATCTAGTGTTTGCACATCTCCTTGAAGTTCAAAACTATTTCCATTAACCATATAAAAATGTGGCTTTCCATCACTTTTTATGGTACCAGAAAGACCTTTTGCTGCAATTTCTGTGCGACCGGTCATAGACAACTTTACGATTCTATTGGGGCTGGAAACGCTAAATGTGATTACTCTTTGAGCGAAAACTCTTTCCGAAGAAAAAACTATTGTTATTAGTCCAATTGTTAGAAAACAAATGAGTCTAATGATGTGATTGAATGTATGTCTCATATTTTTTCCTTTATGATTAAAACAAGTAGGAGCTGTTACCTATATCACAATAGGACAGCTCCTAATTTTTATTATTTCTACATCGTAGAAGAATTACTTAAGAATGATCTTGATTGATTCTGTTTGTGTTGAGGTCTTTACATTTACAATATACATACCGCGTGTTAAAGATTCAACAGGTATCTCTATACGGTCTGAATGAACTGGATAGTTTCGAACTACTTGACCATTCATGTCGATAAGCTTCACTTCTTTTATATCCAATGCATCAACTGTAATAACGTCTGATGCAGGATTAGGAAATACTTTTACTGATATTTGATTTTCTGAAACGATCTCCTTTATAGAAGCCGGATATGAATAGATATAGGCACCTGTAGAGGCTGGAGTTTTCTTGTTTGGAGCATATGTTCCTTGTGAAGTTCTTCTCAAAGGCATTCCATTAAGGTGGATATTGAAGCTACTGTATGGTGCATCCAAGTCATATGCAAATACTGGCATATTGATATCTTCAGCCAATACCTCATCATACTTGTACTTCATAATACCCACAGTTACCATTTCATTGCGCTTGTTAACTTGACTTACCTTAGTCTCTGCCAAGCAATTCTTATCATCGTAAGACATGTCATATTGTTCTGAGCAAGGAACTTCTTTTGGATCCTGTGTTGAAAGAGTACGGATATACAATTGAGTCTTAATCAAATTGTTATTGTCATATGTGTAATCAATCCACGCTTTAAGAACATCTTTAGATTCATCTTCTGAACTATTGCGAGAATAGTTTGATCGTTTGATCATATTTCCATGTTCATCGTAATCAAATTTCTCACTCATAATTACATCTTGAATATTGATTTCGCCCTTGATGCAATGTCCTTCATCATCATATTTAAAGACATATTCACCAAAAGACATTCCTGTTGGAATATTAGAAGCTTTTCTTGAGACAAGATTACCTACTTGATCATATTCATAATCGAATCTAGTATCACGTACTAAGTTTTTACTTCCAGAATAATCCAAGAATTTATCAATTCTTACCATCTTGTGATTGTCATTGTAATAAACAGAGTCAAAACTTGTAATACTATTGTTTTTGATGTAGTCTATTCTTGCCAACTCGTCTTTGCTGTCATAGTAATAGCGGAATCCTGAAACTCCTCCATCATATATCACACCACCAAAGTTGTATTTTTGATTTTCTGGCTTAGGATCCGGCTCTTCTTTACCCTTGTCCTCAACGAATGTTGCCTTAAGGGTAACGTTTGAATTAACTGTGAATCTTTTAGAAGTTGTAATGTCTTCTTTATTTGCCATTAGCTTATCAAGCTTATAGCCTTTATCTGGAGTAACCTTAACTATAAGTTCAGCTCCTTCTTCAACCTCTTCAAGATCATCTGTTGTATAGTCTTCTATTTCTATTTTTCCGTGCTCGGTTTTTTCAATTGTAACATTAAAGGTTTGAGCTTCTCCATTATATGGTTGCCCATCAGAGCCATATTGATTAACCTTTTGTACAGTCCAATTCTTTGAGTTAGCTAGCGAAACATCTGTAGTTGACATAACATTTAAATCAATGTCTGTAGTGCCTACAGGAACAACAAAAGAAAGTAGACCCTTTTCTTCTGCAGTGCGTTGAGGAAGGTTCTCTGCAATCTTATGAGAGGCTTCCATGGTCAACTTATTTAGATAACATGAGATATAACTAAGTGAGGAACATCCTTGAATGTCAATTGATTCTAACTTATTCTCTTTAACGTCCAAACTCTTGAGTTTTTCACAGCCTATTAAGCTAATAGTTACCAATTCGTTATTACTTGCAGAAACTCTCTCTAGGTTTTTCATGCCACTGAAGTCTAATTTCTCAAGGTTTCTATTTGTACAGGTAAATTCCTTTAGAGCTGTACATCCTTTCAGATTAATAACTTTAATTCCATCTAATGGCTTTGAGGTTAAAGAGGGACCATTGAAATCAATATACTCTAGTGAAGAACAATTCTCAAACGAAGCTTGTTTCAATATTGCATCATATGGAAATTCAATCAATTTGAGTTTTGGTAAATTGTCACATATTATGTTTTCGACGTCCTTATACTTAATAGATATAGATTCAATAACTTTTGATTCTACTTTGAGTGTTTCAATGGTAATCTTTTCACTATAACTTGCAGAAATCTCAGTGATATCTCCTGTAATAATGATTGGCTTAACGCCATTGCCATTTTCTGATGCCACAAGAGTAAACTCGTTTTTGCCGTCAACAGCTTTTGTTTCTTCAGCTCCTTCGACTTTAGCCTCTTTACCTTTTGGTATTGTGAAACTGATGGATACTTTGTCTCCTGCTTTGTAAACTTGCTCACCCGTATCGCGGTCTTTGTATTTGCTAAATGTCATATTAATAGTGTTCTGTGCATTCAGCACAGAAATAGACATCGCAAAGAGGACTGTTATTCCCACTATGGACATCAACCTTCGAGTAATGTTGTGATACATAATCTTAATTTTTTATTAATAAAAAGAACTTAGTTGTTGAATTTTATATTGATTGCTCACTTCCTATTTATTTCATTCTATTAAATAGAATTATTGTTTTTTACTTCGCAAACATAAAGAGAAAAATAATCCAAAACAATACTTTTAATTAAATAAATAGTACTATTTAGTCTTAATGAGCCTATTTTGCGAGCAAAATTAAATTGTAATAGGATTATTATAGAACATATTCATACTATTAAATCTCGTTGACTTATCTTATTACATCGGCTTTCTAGTGTTTTGTAGCGATGCAAAGATAGACACTTAAATTATACTCAATACTTCGGTAAATTTTTACCGAAAAATTAAAAGTTAAACAATAGAACTGACAAAAGTCGGTTCGAAAACACTAAAGAGATCATTGAAATGTTGTCAAAACGAATGGTTAAGCATGAAGAAATG
>NZ_JBHSGO010000043.1:0-15783 GCF_042654485.1 Falsiporphyromonas endometrii
CTGCCAGACAATTCGAAATAATTTCTTTAATTTGTACTCGTGTGAGATCCATACTGTTTTACTGTTTTATTTTATTTTTTCAAAGATAATAGTCTTGGGTCTTACACACTTTTTTGGGACAGTATCCCTTAATATGTCATTTCCAACTTTTATCGGACAGCAATAATTGCTAATTGTATTATGACAACTAACGAAACTTCCCTCAATAGGTCATATATCCCCTCATATAAGACGTACAAGAAAGCAATGGATACAGTGTTCATAAGGGTAACCAAAATATCTTATATGTAGATTGAACAAGTAAAAGATGAAAAGCATCGTTATTGAGTTGGTCGAGGCATGATTTCGCTGTCAGCTCCTCTCCGTAAATGCTGATAATAGAAATTTATGAGTTGTTTGGAGCCTATCGGTCAAAGCTCCACTCTATGATCTATGCTCTCAAAACATAGCATGAGACTACTCTTATTATACAACAAAGAGGGCGTGCCCTTTAGACACGCCCTCAATATTTAGGATTATACTATTTCGAATAGTCGATAATATTATCGACGTCTAACTCTGATAGTACATTTAGTAGCATTCTTAGGTGCTTCACCTGCAGGATATAGAGTTACCTTAATTTGAACAGGCTGACTCGTGATATAAACAGCATCAACTCCATAATGAAGCTTCGCAGATACTACAAACTCAGCAGCCTTAGCCAAACCTGAAGGGTTAGAAATATGGTTTGGCAGATAAATAACTTCACCATCTTTTATAGAAACACTAGCATAGCTGTCAGGATGAGTCAAAGCCTTGGCTGCATCATTTAGAGGCTTAACGTCAAGCCACTCAATATGAGCATCCTTACCCAAAACTGTCAAATACAATGGATCTTTGAAATCATTATTGATTCTTACAGGCTTACCATTATTATTGAAAATGTAATACACTGCCTTATTAAGATCCAACCTAACCTCTTCTTGTTCCTTAGATTCCTCAAATGAGGTCTTAGTCATGTCAGCACTAATCTTAACCAAGTTTCTATATACTACTTTGAAATTATAAGAAATGGTCTTCGCAGAGCAGAAATTGTACTTGACATTCATCTTGATAGGAACTTTCACTTCATTTTCGAAAGAATATGGCTTAGCAATCCTCAATGTTACGCCGTCATTATCCATCGTGAAGTAACCCTTATCTTTAAAGGTGTTGTCAATTTCAAACGTAATACGATCAATTGTACCATTGTTTTCTTTGAATAGATCAGCAAGCTTAGATTTGATGCTATTCAAATCGCCAATAAAGCCAGAAAGCAAGTTTACAGCAGGATTTAAACCATCATATTTTGTAAAGCTATTCTTGACAAACATTTCGTTTCCATCCCACATCGCTTCATTTCTGAGGCCAGAAACAGCCTTATTGATTACGCTCTGGTAGTCAGGTTCCTTAACAGATATATTTATATTAACAGTCACTTTCTTTGGAGCTGCCGCAAACTTCTTGGCAACAGGATCCTTCTTAGTCATGATAAGTCTAACCGCATCCTTATCCGTATTGCATGGACCACCAACATAAAGACTATATTCAGATATGTTCCATCCATAATGTGTACCATTATCTCTTTGTTCTTCGTAAACCCTACCCCAAGCAGATTTTTCGACCTTAGTATTCTTTTCAATATCACCAAGTATATCCAAATCTTCAGCCGGATTCACAAGCTCGATATCTTTTCTAGATCCATAAGGTCTTTCGATATTGTATGTAAGAACTAAATCTTCAATTATCTTACCACCTAAGTTTACTGGAATTACTGAAAGAGCAAGTATCTTTTCACCCTTAACAAGGCGTGCTTCTACATAGGCAACCCTACCAAGGCGAGATGCCTCATCAACGCCCTTCTTGATAGTGATATCACCCTTAGAATTCAAATCAGCAAGACCCCATGAGTCATTACCAAACTCAGGCTGAACCTTGAGTATTGGTTTATACTCAACAACCATTCCATTAGCCTTGAGATATGCCTCATCTTTCTCAATCTTAGGTGATTTATCAACCTTATTGGAAGTAGAAACTATTTTCACATGTTCTGGCAAGCTAATTGATGAAAGGTCTTTCATTTCTATTGAAGGTCCTTTGTCTAGATCAGCTTTCTTCTCAGGATAAATCGCATTCTCCTTGTTAGCTATATGCAAAGTTTCATTACCCATATAGAGACTAAACCAATTTGAAGCAACCTTTCTATCCGTTGTTTCCTTAGGATTTGCAAAGTTTTTAACCTTAACATTTGCTACAACCTGCATTGTTGTAATATATCCATCAGCAGGAACTTTCGCAAATGGATTGAATTTAATCTTAACAAGGTTATCACTTAGGTCAGCCGAGAGAACTCTCTCCCAACTCTTAATTGTCATTGTCTCCTCAGTCGCACCTCTAAGAGTCTTCACATCCTTAAACTTAAGAGAGAATCCATCTTTCTTAATATACTTCGTTGTATTGAATGATGAAGGATTAACTCTCAATGTAGCAGAAGCATCAGTAGCCTTAAGTGCAAGACCCTCTTTTAAATGCTCTGCATCAAGGTTATTCAAAGAGGGAGTGGCCTTAGCCGACAAGTTCAAAACTTTCACAGAAGAACCGATGACAACAGCTGGCATTCCTTCATAAATAGCATCAGATTCAGCCACTAAACCTGAAAGAATAGCTGTTTCCATTGGAATCATAAATGTAACAGGCTTACCATTTGCATTCTGATCAGGACGAGGGGTAATGGTAATTTGCAACATACCGCTATCCTCGTCTTGAAGTACAGCGATTGCACCTGGATCAGCCGGCACATTGGTATTCTTGCCACCAATCCACCAATAACCATTCTTGATTTCAGGAGTTAAGCCATTGTCGCCCTTGTCACCCTTGGCTCCAGTTGCGCCGGTATCACCCTTGTCGCCCTTGTCACCCTTGGCTCCAGTTGCGCCGGTGTCACCCTTGTCGCCCTTGTCACCCTTGGCTCCAGTTGCGCCGGTGTCACCCTTGTCGCCCTTGTCACCCTTGGCTCCAGTTGCGCCGGTGTCACCCTTGTCGCCCTTGTCACCCTTGGCTCCAGTTGCGCCGGTATCACCCTTGTCACCCTTGTCGCCCTTAAGGTCAGCCTTATTGATATTTGTTTTTACACCACTGATGTACAAATAGCCATCTTCACCCCACTTCATGGATGTAATTGTTGTTCCGAAATCAACCGTACCTCTCTCTCCGTTTAGGAAGGTTAGAATTAGCTTTGTACCCTCAATCTTTACATTTGTAACCACCTTGTTTTCCCAAGATGAAAGTTTTGATCGAATGTCCTTGATGTCATTTTCGTTCTGCTCTGTTCTCTGTTTGAGATCGTCGATGTCATCATCATAGTCCTTACATCCCGCAAGAAGTAGGGAGCAGCACGCGGCAGTCAAGATGACCATTTTTTAGGTTTAAAATACATAAAAAAAACTTTTACTTGCTCTCCCAGCCTCTCGTAAGAGCTAAAAACCATAAAAAGAGCGTGAGACTGTATGTTAAAATACACCACCAACCTCCTATTGCAAAGCTATCATAAAGAATCATCGATTTGAAAGTCAACAATTACCTACATAAGCGTTCGCAAAAGGGAAGTCGGCAACCTATTCATAACATAACGCTCCCTTTGTTAAGTCTATCAAGTATCCCTTAATACTCGTTATTCCACTTAATTCTTTGGACAAAGGTAACAATTTTGAATAAACAAAAAAGTTTTGAAAGCATTATTTTGCTCTCAAATGTCCAAAACCGATCTTCAATAAACTTAAATTCAACAGATTAGCTGTTAAAAATAGCCATAAAACCTTCACTATTCAAGATGTTATTCTTTTAGCTACCCAGGCTTCTGCATATAATAAATAGATGGCTTTACACCAAGTACAAAAATAGGCCTTGTAACACCCTATATAATATATGAGTCCAATAGCAAGAAAAACGACGTTACAAATATTGAGTAAAACAAAATTAACATTATCATTATGAGGATTTTACAAATAGTCTGATCAAATTCTCACATTCTTTGTAGTCGAAGACTAACAACCGAACAATTCAAGTAGCAACACAATCGTATCTGACAACTAAGAACAGTTGATTTTGACTTATTTTAATTCTTAAGAAATTGTGTATCATACAATTCACTGTTTCAACTAAGAAATTAAGGTCCAACCATCCTCATAAACCCGGAGAAGTCTATATTATTTTGTCGTTAGATGACAGGTCCTAATGACTGTCATTAGGAGTCATTTTTCTTAATACACTGTATATCATCGTTTTCTAATCTTATACGATGATTATCGTCTTCAAAATCTCCCCACCATTTTGGCGTGATGTCATAAAGGGACAAACGGCTTTGTGTATTTGAATGTATATGATACTCCGATGTTCTGTCGACATTTTTGGGTTGAATAGGCACCCACATTTTGATTACATTTAGCACCTAACCTCCCATCTCAAAACAATACAACAACATGGCATCAGCTTCTTCACACAGAATAGTACATGATATGTAATAAAAGTGGATTACCAACATATATTCTACAAACAACCAATCTGTCTTATAACTTTGGTATACAGCATATTATCAGAAGATCATTAACTCTCTTTTAAGGGATAAAATATAGACTAAAGATATAAGCTTCTAAGAATAATTGTACTTTTGATGCGTTTCGAGAGGGAGAGCAAGATCATATAAATCGAAAAACCGGTAGATTTGAAATCTTACTTTTGATGCTACAGATTAAACTTTAGCCACTTCTCGAAATCATAGTATGAACAATTTAAGAAAGGATATTATTTATGAAAAGAATCAAATGTATTTTAATGATGGCAGGTCTTCTATTGTTGACCTCTATCACAGCATTTTCCCAAGATATTGCCAAGGACATAGCCGGCAAATATGTTGGGACACTTACCCTAAAAGGGAAGCTATTTGAAGAAAATGGAGAAAAGATTCCCAATCAGTCAATTGTGATTGACAGAATTGATAACACACATGTCAAGCTTCAAATCAAAGATTTTGCTTTCCGGGGAGCAATTCTTGGAGATATCAAACTCGATAATGAAGAGATAAAACAAGAAGCAGATAAAAGCATTGTTTTCGTAAACAGTAAAAAGCAAACAGTCAAACTTGCCGAAGGTAAAATAGAGGCATCAGCTCAGATTACAGACGAGACTACAAAGATACTTGGTGAAGATATCACTCTAAATGTATTAGTAGACTTCCAAGGAACGGCCATTGAAGTCTCTTTTGATGGCAGAAGGAAGGAAGAGCCACCGGTAGAAAATATATCTAAAGAGACTGAAGGCGAATACACCGGATCTACAACTGTGGCTATAGGCGAAAATGATCCTTACAAAGAAGAGAGCAAAATCATTGTCAAGGCTGTTTCTGCTAATACAATCGATATTACTCTTCCAAAGTTTAAGATTGATGCTGCCACTGTATTGGACGACATTCATCTGAAGGAACTTATCATTACCAAATCTGAAGATGGAACAATCAAGTTTGCAGGTAACAAGGCTAAAGAATTGTCTCTGATGGGTGGAGCTATCAAAATATCTGCAGAAATCAAAGAAGATGTTAGCCAGATCAAAGGCTCTCAAGCTCATATAGAAATTGCTTTTCAGGATAATGAATTTAAGATTAAATCAGCTGTATTTGAAGGCAAGAAGTCTGAAAGCAGTGGAGAAGAGCCTAATCCACAAGATCAAGCAGGCGTATATCAAGTCCCAAACTCTGACTTCGAAACAGAGTGGACAGATAAGAATGAGCCCGGCAATGGCTGGTATAGCTTCCCTTCTGCTAAAGGAAATATGAGTAAATTTGGTAAAAGCATGGTATTAGCCAACACAATAAAGGCTGAGGGACACAATAGTAAAACGTCTGTAGTTATCAGCTCAAAGAAAGTCTTTATAGCAAATGCAAATGGTAACCTTACTACCGGCTGCATCAATATGGGAGCCATGACTCCAACTGATCCTCAAAACTACAATTATACCGATCGAGAAGGTACAAACAAACTTCTCTTTAGAGGTCGTCCCGATGCTCTTAGATTTTACGCCAAGTTCAAAAGAGGTGAGGCCGAGAAAGATCAAAAAAAGGACTATGACGGTCAGCTCAAAGCTATTCTTCATGACAATATAGACTTCAAAGATCCAACACAAGGAAAAGAGAAAGAAGAGATGGACAAACATATTATGGCACAAGCCGTAGTAGCTGTCACACCTTGCAACGAATGGACTAAGTTTGAGCAAAAGCTTGACTATACGACCATGGATCTTGCGACTGACTCTACCTATATGCTCGTAAACTTGACAACCAACCCCACACCCGGAGCTTCTCAAAAAGACTCTCTTTGGTTTGATGACTTTGAGTTTATCTACAATTCAGAGCTTACAGAAATAGATTTTGGAGGCCTCAAACTTGATGTGACTCCCGATAAAAAAGAGTATGAGTTTAAAAAGCCTTACGATGCTTCCAAGTTTGAATGCACGACCAATGCCAAAGCTGCTAAGGTTACAAAATCGTACGACGAAAAGACAGCTGTCTTGACTATCTTGGTAGAGGGTAATGATATTGCAGTTAATCCTACGAATAAGCACGAATATAAAGTTCAGTTTAGAAAACCCATAGAAAATATTGCCAAGTACCAGATGGCGAATGGCGGATTTGAAGAAGAATGGTATGATGACAATGAGCCTGGCAATGGCTGGTATAGCTTCTTGTCTGCCGGTGGTCAATATGCCAATTTCGGTATGTTAACTTTGGGCAATACCATCAAGACAGAAGGTCACGATAGCAAAACAGCCGTACTTATCAGCTCAATGGACTTAGGTATGGGCAAAGCCAATGGCAACTTGACAACCGGTCGTGTTAATATGGGTTCTATAACACCAGCAGATCCCCAAAATTATAATTATACCGACCGCGCATCCGAAAATCATCTAACCTTCATAGGTCAGCCGGACTCAATTGTATTCTATGCCAAATATTCACGAGGTGAAAAAGGTGAATATTTCGGACGGCTAAAAGCTATCCTTCATGGTGACTGTGACTACAGAGATCCTGCAGACCCTGCAACACAAGCAGAGCAAGAGGCATTTAAACTTGCTGAAGCAACTTGTAAGATTGAGCCGAGCAAAAATTGGGTTAGATACACACAGCCATTTACTTATACCGATAATAAGGCAGGTGAAAAGAGCTATATGCTGATAAATGCAACGACCAATCCGGAGCCGGGTGCTACCCAAAAAGACTCTCTTGCTTTGGATGATGTGCTCTTTATCTACAACTCTGAGCTTAAGACGTTTGAATATGATGATCAGAAACAACAAATCTCAGCTACCAATCCAATAGAGATAAGGATAGAAGGTCATTACGATGAGAGCAAGATAGGTAAGATCGAAACCAATGCTCGTGCTGCCAGATTTGAAAAAGATTATGATGATGAGACCAAAGAACTCTCTATCTATGTCTATGGAAATGACTTTGAAGTGAATGAAAGCAATATGCACACCTATGTGTACAAGTTTGTAGATATCACTTCCAATCGAGAGGTCGTTTCTGATGATACACCGGTAGATGTCTATACATTGGATGGAGTGTTGATTAAGAAAAATATCACTCGCCGAGAAGCTGTTAAAATGCTTCCTCAGGGGGTGTATATTGTGGGAGGAGAAAAGTTTATCCTCAAATAAGACATTGAATAAGGGTCATATTGCTTCGTTACCTGCAAGACGATTGGTTTGACCACATACATCAGTATGCTCACAAACAATCGCTTTTGGTGCCTTGCACTATGGCCCTTCTTCTATGCCTTATTCTTAAAAAGTTAGGGTCATATTGCTTCGTTACCTGCAAGGCGAATAGTTTGATCACATACTAAGAGCTATTGCATAAAGGCGATCTGTTTCGTTGCTTTCGGTATTCGGATTCGGTCACGTACAGAAGTATGCTCGCGTCATCCTCAACCTCAGCGCCTAACATCTCATCCTTACTGCAAAGTCTTGGGAGTATGCTCACAAACAATCGCTTTTGGTGCCTTGCACTATGGCCCTTCTTCAATGCCTTATCATTTAATTCCAGATTTGTCGTTAGAAGGCTAACGTCTAATATATTAGTATCTGACAAAAGTTTCAGTAACGATAAAGAAGTAAGGGCTGAGTCTCACCGGTAGTCTCAGCCCTTTTATTATTGCCGATAAAAGTATGAAGGGATATATTGATGATGCTCAATCGCTGAATTTATGCGATTGAGTGCTTCTTTTTGAAATATAAGACCCCGCATTCGAGGAGCAAAGTCATTTGTCAGACAAAGACCTTCTCAATATAAGACTGAGATTAGCATTTGTTAAGGACAGAAGATTGTAAAAACAAATAATAAGTGATACCAAGGCCTGTTTCACCTGTCCAAATTTATTGAAAGGTAGACAGACAAAATCCAAGCACAATGTATATTTATCAATATTACTGCTTAACGAAATAGTCCTCTTCTTCCTTAAAAAGAATTTATTTCGAAATAATAAATTGGTACACCTTTGTAAAACAAATCCCTTTTTTGTATCTTAGGCAGTGATTAAATATTGACAACCATGGAGATAAGCATATTACTTACCATTCTTTTTATTATCATCTCGCTCGGAGGAGCCTTCCTTCAAGACGGTAAGATATGTCCTATTGTATCACTGCAAATGGATGCCTCCATCAACATCAAAAATGATCTCAATAATAGTTCTTCTATATGGGCTGTGAAGTTCAATAAAAGAGACCTTGATTTGTTAAATACTGTTACCTTAGATAGTATCTTAAAAGCTATACAAATAAGCCTCAATCAACTCCAAAATATCAAATTCGAGGGTTAGGGTCACCTGACCATTTTGTCAACTTTGCCCGTTTTATTAGTCTGAAACGGGCTTTTTTATGAGCTATTTTAACAAATAAGCTCGCGCAAGAAGCAATCTGTTCTCGCGCGACTTTCGATCTGATCTCGCGCGACCTTGACATGCAAAGTCGCGCTACTTGGGGTGCAACCTCGCGCGAGTCTACCCTCAAGGTAGCGCGAGAATGGATTGCAAGTCGCGCGACCTTCCAAAAAAGGCGGCCAGAAGTAGGTTTTTGAGCCGCCAATTTGTCCATAAAAAGCAGCCTATACATATATTAACATTCAGATAGGACGGTTTCGTCCTATCCATTATAATCTTTGTGAAGAATAAGCCTCTATATAGCTCCAAAAAGACTGTTTTATACCTCAAAAACCCGCTAATTAAATTTACATTATTTATCTAATAACATTGTATTCTGAGCAATACCACAGGAATATATTGGCTGGATATTTGTCATACGACGCATAATTCCACCTTTTTTTTCTATAGATATGTAGCCCTTCGTTGTAGAAGCCATAATACAAAAGAGGCTGTGTCACTTTGAGTAATGACACAGCCTCTTTTTATGTTATTGATTCTTATCTGTTTATAGACAAGATTATTTCTCTTGCAATCTCATTTGCCACTTCCAGGTACTTTTTAGAGTATCATCAAGGGAGCGTGTTGCTTTCCATCCTAAGACATTTAGAGCTTTCTTCGGATCAGCCCATATTTTCTCTATATCACCTTCTCTTCTTGGAGCAAAACTATATGGAAGCGTTAGCCCATTGACCTTCTCAAAGGTTTTGACAATCTCGAGTACTGACACTCCTCTGCCGGTACCAATATTGAATGCCTCTACATTGGGGGCTTCTTTGACTTCGAGCATTCGATCAATTGCTTTGACATGGGCATTGGCCAAGTCATTGATATCTATATAGTCTCTGATACAGGTACCATCGGGTGTATCATAGTCGTTGCCAAATATCTTAAGCTCTTTGCGAATACCCGCTGCTGTCTGACAGACATATGGAAGGAGATTTTGCGGTACACCTCTTGGCAACTCGCCTATCATAGCGGAAGGGTGAGCTCCAATAGGGTTGAAGTATCTTAATAAGATAGCCTTAAACGGCATACCTGCATGAATGGCATCTGTAATAATCTCTTCTGCAATCTGCTTCGTATTGCCATACGGCGAAGTTGCCGGCAATATGGGAGTCTCCTCTGTCACGGGCTGTATTTCCGCTTCTCCATAGACGGTGCATGAAGAAGAAAACACAAAAGCCTTCATTCGGCACTCTTCAGCCACTTCAAGAAGGGAGATAAGGACATTGAGGTTGTTGCGATAGTAGCTCAAAGGTTTCTCTACCGATTCGCCCACAGCTTTGTATGCAGCAAAGTTGATGATACCTACAATCCCCGGCTCTTTCTTACAAATTCCAATCAAAGCCTCTTTATCCTGGCAATCTGCCTCATAAAAAGGGAGTCTTTCGCCTATGATTTTCTCAAGTCCATCAAGCACTGAGACTTCACTATTGGATAGATTATCCACAATGACAGGATGATAACCTGCCTCTCTAAGTTGCACACAGGTATGAGATCCAATATATCCAAGACCTCCGGCTACCAATATTTTCTTTTCCATGTTGTTAGATAGTATCTTCAGAAATGCTCTTATTGAGCTGTTCTATGTAATCTAAAAGCTCACTACATCCATACTTTGTTTCGGATGACGTGACAAAAATAGGAGGAAGCTCTTCCCAATCTTCAAGAAGTTTCTTCTTGTACGCTTCCACATTCAAATCAGCTCTCGACTTAGACAACTTATCATGTTTGGTAAAGACTATAGAAAAAGGTACGCCCCATTCTCCCATCCGATTGATAAATTCCAAATCAATAGCTTGTGGCTCATGGCGGATATCCACCAATATAAAGAGGTTAACAAGCTGTTTACGCATCATGATATAGCTATCGATAATCTTTGCAAGCTCTTGTCTCTGATCTTTTGATCTGCGAGCATAACCATATCCCGGCAGATCCACCAGATGCCACTCATTATTGATAAGGAAATGATTGATCAGAAGCGTCTTACCCGGCATTTGAGATGTCATGGCAAGTTGTTTTTTCCTTGTAATTGCATTTATCAGAGAGGATTTGCCCACATTCGACCTTCCTATAAAGGCATATTCAGGTAATGACGATTCCGGGCACTTACGCACATCAGTATTACTAATAACAAAAGTTGCTGATTTGATGTCCATATATTTTGTTGTTATTGTTAAGTAGTTGTCTACAAAGGTAATAATATTGGGTTATGAATATGCCTCAGAGAAGGCCTTCAGACCTCGCGGCCTCAATGGTTTTCTTCAGCCCCTCTTCCAAACAAGTCTTTGGAACAAACCCAAGTTCTTTGATCAAAGAATCATCACACGTCCAATCTCGTTGCTTAAGTATGCTATATTTGTCTCTGTTGAGAGGAGTAATCTTACCTGTTATCTTAGAAACCAGCTCCCCTATTTGGCAAGCAAGCCACACGATAGGCAAAGGGATCCGTGCATGAATAACCCTTTTCTTTCCAAGCAGTCGCTGCATCATTCGACCAAATTCGGTATCGGTATATACATCGCCATCCGTAAGCATATATCTTTTGTTGACAGCCTGAGGAGCTTCGATTACAGACATTACTGCACGCGCCACATCTTCTCCATAAATAAAGGTCAACTTTTGCGGTGTAAGGCCTGTGACAAAGTCAAATCCTTTGTTGACACTCTGCAAAGCCATCAAATAGTCTTTATCACCCGGGCCATAGACTCCTGTCAGAAGCATAATTGTATAGGATAGAGTGCTGTTTTCTGTGTAAAACTCAGCCTTTTTCTTACTCTTACCATATAGCGTATTGGGCTGTTGCCTGTCATAAATCGATATAGGCTTACCCTCCTCTTGAGAAGGCCCATAACTCGAAAGACTACTTATCAAAATAAAACGATCGGGCGAAATGGTAGCATTGGCCAAGCCCTCAGCAAGATGACGAGTCTGATTGGCATTAACCTCTTCAAAAAGCTCGGGGCGGTTGGTCTTGGTAATGCCGGCATTATGAACGACCAAGTGCCAAGCCGGCTCATCCTCTTTAGGAGCAAGACTATTAGCTTGACGGCTCACAGTCAAGATAGAGGTGTAATCAATCTCAACAAGATGTACTCCCAATGACTTGAGATCATCCACACGGCTCGTCTTACGAACAGCAGCCCAAACCTCATAACCCATCTTCAACGCCTCACGCACCAGGTAGCCTCCGATAAATCCGGAGGCCCCTGTTATGAGAATTCTTTTTTTAATCTTATCCACAGCGTGAAGCTCCACAATTGGTACAAATTAAACATCCTTCTTGGTAGACAAGAGACTCGCATCCACAATTTTGACAAGTCTGTCCACTTGCCTTTTGTCCATTGGGCAGATACTTTCTCAGTGCCCTCTCGACACCATTCTTCCATGTATTGATACTCTCATCATTTAGAGACATACCTTGTACCAAATTAATAACCTGGTCAATAGGCATTCCATAACGCAAAACGCCACTAATAAGTTTGGCATAGTTCCAATATTCGGGATTAAACTTGCTGTCCAATCCTTCGATTGTAGTCTTAAAACCGCGCTTATTTCGGAACTGGAAGTCATAATGTTTCTTGCCGTCCTCATCATAGCTCTTGATGATAAGTCCCTTGCTAACAGACTTAGGAACCATAATTCCCTCATCATCATCTGCTATACCGGTAAAGATTTCGTACGGTTTGCCATCTTTAAGCCCAACAAAAGCCACCCACTTCTCTTTGTTGTTTTGGAATCGAACCACATCAGCTTCAAGCTCCTTGGGTCTTGATAGTGGTTTGGGGTCTTGCTTTGTTTCCACGGGAGACTTCTGCAACTCCTCCTTTTCGGACTCCTTCTTTTCTTTAGGCTTGGTACCAATAAGGACCCCGGCTCTCGAACCATCACGATAAACAGTACACCCTTTGCAACCGGAACGCCAAGCTTCTACATAAAGATCTGCAACCAAGTCCTCTGTTACATTGTTTGGCAAATTGATAGTAACACTGATAGAGTGGTCTACCCACTTCTGTATCTTACCCTGCATTCTGACCTTTGCCAACCAGTCAATATCATTGGAAGTTGCTTTATGATATGGTGACTTACTTACAAGTTCGTCTATCTCTTCTTGTGTGTATTTCTTGGCCGGATCATATCCTTTGGCCTCCATCCAGGTGACAAACTTGTGATGAAAAACGATGTACTCTTCAAAGCTGTCTCCAACCTCATCAACAAAGTCAACAGTCACATTCTTATCATTCGGATTAACCTTGCGACGACGCTTATAAACAGGCATAAACACCGGCTCAATACCCGATGTGGTCTGCGTCATTAGACTGGTAGAACCGGTCGGTGCAATCGTCAAACAAGCTATATTGCGTCGACCATGTTTTTTCATATCCTCATAAAGTTCAGGATCGGCCTGCATAATACGATGCATAAAAGGGTTTTCCACCTCTCTCTTGTAATCAAATATTTCAAAAGCTCCCCTCTCTTTGGCCAAGTTTACAGAGCTTCTATAAGCTGATAAGCAAAGAGTCTTCTGCACCTCTACCGCAAAATCTGTCGCCTCATCGGTCCCATATCTCAAGCCCATTGCCGCAAGCATATCGCCTTCTGCTGTAATACCGACACCTGTTCGACGACCAAGCATAGTCTTTCGTTGAATCTTTTTCCAAAGATTGTATTCGCGAAGTTTGATCTCATCACTCTCAGGATCTTCTTCTATCTTCTTGATGATGGTTTCAATCTTCTCACTCTCAAGATCAATAATGTCATCCATGATACGCTGAGCCTTCATGACATGATCCTTAAATAAATCGAAGTCAAACTCAGCTTCAGGAGTAAATGGATTCTTTACATATGAATACAGGTTGATAGCAAGCAAACGACAACTATCGTAAGGGCAAAGCGGTATCTCTCCACAAGGATTGGTAGCCACTGTCCTAAAACCAAGATCATCATAACAATCCGGCAGCGACTCCTTCAAAATAGTATCCCAAAACAAGACACCCGGCTCGGCACTCTTCCATGCATTATGAATAATCTTTTTCCACAAGTCCTTCGCATTCACCTCCTTACGAAACGAAGGAAGAGCCGAATCGACCGGATACTGCTGCTCATACATACTACCCGAAACAGCAGCATGCATAAATTCATCGGTTATCTTAACCGAAACATTTGCTCCCGTAACCTTGCCTTCAACCATTTTGGCATCGATAAAAGCCTCCGAATCGGGATGCTTAATATTGATTGTGAGCATAAGAGCTCCCCTGCGACCATCTTGGGCAACCTCACGGGTAGAATTGGAATAGCGCTCCATAAAAGGTACAATACCGGTAGAGGTCAAAGCCGAATTATTGACAGGAGAACCACAAGGACGGATATGAGACAAATCATGACCTACACCTCCACGACGTTTCATTAGCTGCACCTGCTCTTCATCAATCATAAAGACCGCTCCATAAGAATCCGCCGGGCCATCCAATCCAATTACGAAGCAGTTTGAAAGTGAAGCTACTTGGTGATTGTTGCCAATGCCGGTCATTGGACTTCCTTGAGGAACGATATACTTGAAATGATCGAAGAGCGCAAACAGCTCCTCTTCACTCATGGGGTTAGGGTACTTTTGCTCTATTCGAGCCACTTCTGAAGCGATACGATGATGCATATCCTCGGGACTTGCTTCGTAGATATTGCCCTGGCTATCTTTCAAAGCATACTTCCCTGCCCACACCTTTGCAGCTAACTCATCTCCACAAAAGTACTCGAGGGCATTTTGATAAGCCTCATCAAACGTGTATGTTTTTGACATTTTAATAATGGGTTTTATAATCAAACTTTCCGGAAATAATACACAAAAAGCTATTATACAACTTGTTATAGTTTAATTAATTCGAGAAAGTTCACCGAAAAGGTTCATTCAACAACTTTGCGAAGGTACGCAACTTTCCTTTATCGTGATAATACTTTCGATAATTTAAGAGGGGGTAAGATAAGACAAAGAATAAGTAATCGAAAAGAAATAAATCAATTAGACTTAATTGTGAGAAGGGAAGTAAGTACATATATTTGTGTCTACAAATTCATTTATCATCAACCATTCAATTAGATACTTTCACAAGATAGATTTGTGCATAAAACAACAATAGATAATGAAAACGAAAATACTTTTTGTCTGCTTAGGCAATATCTGCCGATCATCCTCCGCAGAGGCCATATTTAAAGATTTTGTAAAACGAAAAGGATATGAAGACCAGTTTGAAATTGACTCCGCAGGTCTCATCGGTTTTCATGAAGGAGAACTGCCGGATCCTCGTATGAGGCAACATGGAGCAAGGCGTGGATATAAAATTGATTCGATTAGTCGACCAATCAACTATGATGACTTTTTCCGATTCGATTATATCATCGGTATGGATGACACCAATAGGAGTAGACTAAAAGAACTTGCTCCGACAGAAGAGACCTTGGCCAAAATATCTATTATGACAGACTGGAACAAAGAGGCTCTCCTCGATTATATCCCGGATCCCTACTATGGTGGTTCAGACGGTTTTGAAATGGTACTTGACCTAATCGAAAGTTGCTGTGAACCTCTATTAAATAAGATACTTTCCAATAACAAAGAGAAAACATTCGGCAATTAATACAAGGGTCGATGCGATCGGTAGGGGCTACACCTCATGAGAATGTTGCACGAATAATAGCCTTATTGTATTTCATATACTGCTGATTATCAGTATATTTGTATATGTTTAACGAGTAAAATACTGCTGAGATATGTCCATCAAAAGCACTTCTAATGACA
>NZ_JBHSGO010000044.1:0-39424 GCF_042654485.1 Falsiporphyromonas endometrii
CCTCCCGATGAGCCTGAATTGACATAGGGGGATACCCCCATTTTAGCGCAAGATGATCAAGTGGGATGCCCCTCTTGAATACTATGCTATGTCCTTCTTCAAAGAAGAACGTTTAGGACACTATTGGATTCTAACGCTATTTAGTTGCTGTTTTTTAGGTATAACGGCAAGTGCAAACAATTATTCTGAGAAATGGGAACCTCAAAAATTTCTTAATCCATTCACTCCTGAAAGTGTTTTACTACAAAAGGACAGCATTTACAAAGTTTTGAAGACTCCTAATGTTAGTAGTATAAGAACATCAAGAGTTCCAGTTACGCCGCCATGGTCAGTTAAAATTAATTCAGAAGAAAAATTCAATCTCTTCAAAGTAATTGACAATAACAATGATGGGAGTACATGGATTCTCTATGATGACCGTCATGGTGAAATTAGTGCATGCTACGTCTATAGTGTGAGAGATAACGCTGACGATTGGCTTGTTACTCCGCCTGTAACTTTAAAAAAGGACGTGAACTATAAGATTAAGTTTCATGCTCATTCAAATTCCGATTACTATAAAGAAAAGATTGAATTAAAAGTGGCCCAAGAGGCTGATGCTTCAATCCTTTCTTCAGGTGAGATCGTTATGCCGCCAACAGAGTTAGTAAGATCTAATACGGAGTTTGTAAAAATGTTTACACCCAAGGAAGATGCTAACTATTATTTCGGTTTTCATGCCATCTCTGAAAAGAATATGGATAGAATCTTTTTATTGGATTTATCAATAGAGAAAGGTGCAGTTAATGAAGCTCCGTCAACTCCTGAAGGACTCAAAGTTGAAGCGAGCGAGGATGGCTCTCTTTCTACGCTTATTACATATACCGCTCCAAAACAGACTGTTAATGGGAATATATTAAGTAAGATTGACAGCGTTGTCATTAAACGTAATGATAAAAAAATTGCAACAATGACTGATGTTCTGCCAGGAAGTCGTCAGACATATAAAGATGATTATATTACTCTAAACGGTATTAATACGTATCATGTTTCTTGTTTCCTAAGTGGTTTGGAGGGGAAAGAGGCATATACTTCTGTATTCGTCGGAGTTGATGCCCCAGTTAAACCAGATAAATTTAGTATTTCTGATTTAGGATCAAAGATTAAATTTCAATGGAATCCTGTAACGAAGGGGCAGAAAGATGGACGAATTAATCCCAAAACCATTTCGTATAAAATTCACACATTTGACGATAAGAATAAACCGACTGTATATGTAGGAGAAGTTGTTGGCGAGACCTCATGGGAAAAAGAGTATAACACTAATGAAGGAAATCAGAAACTTACTCAATATGCTTTGATGGCCTCTAATACAGGTGGAAATAGCGAGTTCCAATATTCAAATGCAATAGTGACAGGAGCCCCTTATAAATTACCCTTTAATGAATCATTTTCTTTTGGAGGAGAGCATGCTTTTGAACATTTTTGGTGGATGGATGGCACGGGATTAGGACTGGATGCTGGTCTTTCAAAGGTCGAGTTTGAAGACTTGTATTCGTACGATGATGACGGATCATGTCTTAAGTTTACTACCTACGGCTATAATGATATTTTAAATCTTTATACTGGTAAGTTGAATATAAAGACTGACTCTAAAGTTAAGCTTGCGTTTAGTTATAGAACCGATGGCTCACCTACATCTCATTTTTTACTTAATGCTGTCATGCCTGATGGAAAGACTCTTAATTTATCAGAGTACGATGTAACAAAGAAAACCAACTGGGAAACAGTTATAGTTGATATTCCTGATTATATTAAGGGGCTTGATCATATTATGCTTAATTTTCAGTTGAAGAGTACTGGATCTCCGGCTGAGCCTCAAACACTATATATTGATAATGTGAATGTGGTTGAGACTTCTAGCCGTGATGTTTCAATTAGAATGAAGGCTCCGACGAAGATTCAGAAGGGTAAGTCGGGAAAGCTAAGAATATATGTTAGAAATAGTGGCGCTGAAGATTTGAATGAGTATGCTATCAAGGTGACTAAGTCGGGTAATGTGTTGACAGAAAGGTCTATTAATGAACCACTTCCTGCTTTTACTATAAAAGAATTTGACATAGATTTACCTGTATCAGCTGTTGAGAAAGCCGACGAATTTTTCATTGAGGCAGAAGTCAAAGTTGAAAAAGATGACTTTCTTGACAATAATAAAGCATCTAGTACAATAGTTCTTTTTGACTACGATGGCCCAACAGCTAATAATTTAAGTGGCAACTGTACTTATGGCGTGGTTAATTTAACTTGGAATGCTCCATTGCCAATGAATAAGACTGTTTTAGAAGATTTTGAATCTTATGAACCTTGGATGATTGACAATGTTGGCGCGTGGACAATGATTTCTAGAGATAATTCTATTTCTGGAAGTTTATTTAACGATCTTCAGCTTCCTCATGAGCATGAACCTTATGCATTTATGGTTACAAATTTTGAAAGGGATTATTCAGCAGGTAAAAGGCTGCCTGGGCATTCAGGGTACACTTACTTATCTGCCATCTATGGTATTTCAAAGGATGGTACATCTCATGTAGGCACTGATAAGTGGCTTATAAGTCCGGATTTGTCGGGTAATGCTCAAACTATAAGTTTCTTTGCTATTAATCATGATGCACCAGAGAAGAAATTTTCTGAACGGATAAATGTACTTTACTCAATAACGGATAATAATCCTGATAGTTTTACACAAATAGGCGATACACATGTGATTAGTAAAAATGTATGGGAGGAAGTAAGAGTAAATCTTCCTCAAGGTGCAACGTTCTTTGCTATTCAGAGTAAGAATAATCCTGGAGAATGTAATTGGCTTGGTTTGGATGATATTACCTTTGAACAAGGTACCGGCAATGTTGTTGGATTTAACATTTATAGAAATGGTGAATTAATTGCGAACTCAGTTAAGGAACCTTCGTATAGCGACAAAACAGCATCCGACGGTGATAATTTATATCAAGTAACTGTTTTGTATGCCAATGGGAATGAATCGAAACCGATATCTGTAGTTGTTAAGACCTCCGATACAGGTTTATTGACTATTACAAATGAAGGTAAACCTTTTGACATTTATTCGATTGATGGCTATCTTATCAAAAAGGGTGCACTTTCATTTGAAGGTATTCCTGAAGGTATTTACATAGTAAATGAGCAAAAAGTGATTATTCATTGATGTGCTTATGTAAGTATTTTGTTAAATCGATTTAGAGTTAGTCTTTTTCAATAATAACTAAGAGCTCGGCAAAGCCCGAGCTCTTTTTTGTTAATATATCATTCTTACTTGCGCCTAATTAAACTTGGCTTTTCTATCTATATAAGAGAAATGCCTAATAAAAACACTTTCATAAGTATAAAAAGTTAATTACAAGTCGTTTTTTAACAAAAACAAGAGTTCTTGTAATGCTTATAATTCATAAGAATTCTAAGTACAGTAGATGTAAAACAATTGTTCCTAGGATAGTTAACAAGACAACAATCTTTCAATTTATTTTTACCTTATATTAATAATAAGATTAGAAAGCATCGTCAAGGGAGATTACAACTGATCGCACAAAAGAACATACATCCTACTCCAAAGAAGAATTATGGAAACATTGGAACAGTTCTAAAACTAATGATGATGGAAAGCACATAGATCTGGAGCAATTTCATGCCCAAACAAATACAGAAAGAGTTCTGGCTCAAAGTCAAGCAAAGTCCTATAAACTACCTCAAAAAACACAAACAATTCTTCTTACAACTCATATTAGGATTATATGAATAGAGCGATGTGATACCACCTTTGTGGATGCCCCGGCAACACAAGCAACGGGAAAGAGGTATGTCGGAATTGGAGATAGACAAGCTTCGTTCATTAAAAAGCTCTTTTCTTGAAGGTATCTTTGTTTGATACAGGCCTGCAGTCGGAGGCACTTCTTGCAACTATCTCAAAGAAAGTCTTGTTTGCATTTGCGACAAAAAAAGGAAGCCCAAATCATAAAACTAACATACATTTTATGATTGGGCTTCTTGTATGAAGAAAACTCTAAGACTTATGAATTAGATTCCATCTTCAATGGACCACACGAAAGCTCTTAGTCCCTGCTCCGGTGTTGCCTCATCAAGTTTCTTAAGCTCTTCAAGTACAGGCTTTACCTGATGATCTTGACATACGGTCAGGATTGCACCGTTTAGGGTAGGCCAAGCATGGTCACCAAGGTGAGGCTCACCTCCATTTGAGCCTTTCCCTTGGACCGTGTCCCACAGAGTATATCCTTTTAGGAGGTTTCTGTGCAACACCTTTAGAATAATATCCTGATATGCCTGATTGTAGGCAATAAAAATTGATTTCATACTATCGTCATTTAATCTTGTTGTTCCTTCTCAAGACGCTCTTTAAGCTCATGCTTTTTGACAAGCTTCTTACGTTCTTTCTTTGTATCCATCGCAAGTACAGTCGTATAGATCGTTGGGATCAATATCAATGTAATCAATGTTGATACCACAAGACCGGAGACTACAGCAATACCCATAGGCTTCCACATTTCTGATCCTTGACCGATACCAATAGCCATCGGCAATAGACCGAGTACAGTGGTGGCAGTGGTCATAAGTACCGGACGCAAACGAGATTTACCTGACATCACTACACTATTCTTGATACCATTTCCTCTCTCACGACACAGTCTGATATAGTCAATCAATACAATACCATTCTTCACCACGATACCCATTAGCATAATCAAACCAATCAATGCCATAACGGACAAAGTCGTATTGGTAAGCAACAATCCAAAGATCACACCCGTAAAGGCAAATGGGATGGAGAACATAATTACGAATGGGTCTCTCAGACTCTCAAACTCTGCCGCCATCACAATAAAGACAAGCAGGATAATCAATATAAGAAGCGAACCAAGGTCACCAAATGACTTTTGCTGGTCTTCATAAGTACCACCCACCTTGTAACTGATACCATCGGGAAGCTGCACTTTCTTCATCATAGATTGTGTCTCTGCCACAAGGTCAGACAAAGCCTTTCCTTTGGCTACAACACCTGAGACGGTGACGATACGCTGACGGTCTTTACGCTCAATCGTAGGAGGCATATACTCTTCACGGACCTTGCCAAGCTCACAAAGACGAATACCGCGACCTTGAGGTGTGTAGATAATGGTGTTTTCTACATCTTGCAGAGAACGCCTGCTATCTTTGTTGAGACGAACCATAATCTTATATTCATCACCATCTTCTCTAAAGTACCCGGACTCGGCACCATTAAATTGATTGCGAAGAGCAAGAGCCGCTGTACTTACATTCAAACCATTTTCGGCAAGTTTCTTACGATCAAAATCAACTTGGAAGTTAGGAACATAATCCTCACGACTTACAGTTACCTGCGAACAAGACGGGAACTTAAGCATTGCCTCCTTAAACTTACCTGCCAATTCGTCGGTCTTCTGGAAGTCATAACCATAAATTTCAAGGTCTACGGTCGGCTGACCTCCGGCACCACCCTTATTACCTCCGGCATTAACCTGGAACGTCTTGATGGCAGGGTGTCTCTTAAGTGATTGACGAATACTTTCGGCTACCTCTTGCATAGATCGCTTACGATCCTGAGGGTCTACCAACTTGACATTGAAGCTGAGCACATTGGTACCATTCTTATTCATGGACGCAAAGGTATTGTCAGCGTCTGCCTGTCCAAGAGAATAGTTGCAAAGTTTAATTTCCGGATTGTCTTTTGTCCACTCCTTATATAAAGTTTGAGCCAAATCTCTGGTCTCTTCCACAGCCGTACCCGCAGGAAGCTCAGCAGTCAAAGAGATAAATGAGTTGTCCGCCATTGGGAAAAACTCGGTCTTGACCATAGGAGCGCAGAAGATACTTGCTGCAAAGATTACAACAGCCGAAGTAATGATGGTCTTGCGGTGTGTCACTGCATATTTCAAAGTGCGAACATAGATGTTCTCCATACTCTTGAGCATTCTCTCGATCGGAGCAAATATTTTAGCTGATTTGGAGAGGTTGTTGACCTTTGTTCTTCTCAATAGCTGAGATGAGAGCATAGGCGTAAGCGAAAGAGCAGCCACCGTAGAAATGATCATAATGATACTTACAATCCAACCCAACTGACGGAAGAGGATACCGGTCATACCGCCCACCATTGTCAATGGCAAGAATACCGCCAACATGGTGAGAGTAGAGGCAATCACAGAAATACCTACCTCATTGGTAGCGTGGATAGCCGCCTGCTTGGGATAGGACCCTCGCTCAATATGCGTCGTGATATTCTCCAAGACCACAATGGCATCGTCGACGACCATACCAATCGCAATAGAGAGAGAAGACAGAGATATAATATTGAGTGTATTGCCCGATGCAAGCAGGTAGATAAACGAACCCACAAGAGAAACCGGGATTGTAAGACAGATGATAAATGTCGCTCTCCATCGTCCGAGGAAGAATAGCACCACAAGCACCACTACAAAGAAGGTGATATAGATAGTCTCTTCCAAACTGGAGATAGTCTTGTTGATATTCTCTGAAGTATCAAAAATAATTCCCAACTTCACATCAGGCGGAAGTTGCTTCTGAATGATCGGCATCTCCTCTTTGATGGCTGATGCAATCTTCACCGAATTGGCACCACTCTGCTTATTGATGACAATCATGGCTCCTTGGACACCATTGTTGTATACCTCTTGTGAGCGTTCGGCTTGCGAGTCTTCTACACGAGCCACATCCTTTAGGTAGACATTTCGACCATTGATACTGGAGATAACTATATCTTCCAACTCCTTAGGATCCGATATCTCACCCTCCACACGAAGAGCTGTTGTCTGCTTGCCAATATCGATAAGACCGGCAGAGACAGTTCTATTCTCTGCCATGATGATACGACTAATCTGCTCTATTGGGATATGATAAGCTTCCAACTTGATAGGATCGCAGTAGACCTGTATCTCACGCTTTACCGGACCCATGATCGTAATACCACCGACACCATCAAGACGCCCTAAGGTATTTTTTACATCATTGTCCAATATCTTATTGAGGGCTCGAGTGCTTTCTTTGGCTTGTACAGACATGATGACGATAGGAATATCATCGGCACCAAATCGGAAAAGCATCGGCTTATTGGCACCATCGGGAAGCTGATTGGTAACCATATCGAGCTTATCTCGCACATCATTCGTCGCAACATTGATATCAGTACCCTCATTGAAAGTCAAACTAATAATGGATATATTCTCGTTGCTCTTAGAAGTAATGTGCTTTAGATTACTTACTGCATTCAAAACGTTTTCCAAAGGACGGGAAACGTTGTTCTCAATATCCGAAGAGCTGGCTCCGGGATACGAGGTTATGACCATAATGCTGTTCGTCTCAAACTCCGGATAGAGGTCTATCGGTAGTTTGGTAAGTGAGAATACGCCTAATATCGCAAGTGCCACAAAGGCAAGCATGGTCGTAATAGGCTTATTGACAGCTGTTTTATATATACTCATAGATCTTCTGATTTTATAAGCTCTTTGTCAAAACAACAAAGCGGCTCAGTATTTAATCTTTGTTTGTTGGATTAATCTTAACCAACTGACCATCTTCAAGAGAAGAACTTCCATTGGTAACCACCACATTGCCGGCATCGATACCACTTAGGATTTCGTAATTGGCATCAATCATTCGGCCAACTTCCACAGTGTGTCTTTTGACCTTGCCACCATTATATACAAAGACATATCTTTCGCCACTACCCTGCTGTTTGTTGACTGCTGTGGTAGGCACTACGATAGATGTATGCTGACCAAGGTCAATAGTAGCTTTGGCATACATACCGGGACGAAGTTTTTGATTGCGGTTGGGGATGGTAATCTCTACACCAAAGGTATGTGTTGTAGGATCGACAGATGGATAGATAAGCCCTACATATCCTTCGAAGTCTTCATCCGGGAGAGACTCCACATTGATGCTTACCGGCATCTTGTTTTTGAGCTTGCCATAGTATTGCTCAGATACATTCAACTTAAGCTTTACAGGAGCTATCTGCTCAACCACGTAGATAGGCATAGACATATTGGGCATATCGCCATTGTCATAATTGCGAGCTGTCACCACTCCCGATACCGGGCTTCTTAGCACCGTATTGGTAAGCATATTGTTGTACTGAGTCTTGACAATCTGATAAGCTGTCTGAAACTGATCGAGCTGGGCTTTGGAATAGCCGCCTACCTTGTACAATTCGACTGCTCGGTTGTAATCAAGCTTGGCCTTATCCATCTGAGCCTTGATTTGACTTAGATTGGAGTTGTCCAATGTAGCCAAAACCTGACCTCTTGACACACGATCTCCCACTTCGGCATTGAGCCTCATAATCCTCATGGGTGATTGAGAGGTAATGTTGTTTTTGATTTTGGACTCAATCATGGCTGTAAATTCCTGGATGTCGCTTACCGGAGCAACAAATGCAACAGCTGTATCAACAATCTTTGCAGAATCCTGCTGTTCTACTGCAGCATCTTTCTTCGATCCCTTGCAACCTACGATAGAAGGGATAATGGCTGCAGATAATATAAGTGCAATAATAGTTTGTCTTTTCATTTTATCTTATTACTTATGGAGGTTACTAAATTATTGTGGGAGATTGTTTCCACTCAACTGCTCGATAGCAAAGAGTGATACCATGAAATTATAGACAGCTTGGCTGCAATTGAGACGAGCCTGCAAAAGCTGTACATCGGCATCATTGACCTCTAAGATTGTACCGGCGCCATTCTCATATCTTGCCCGCGCAATCTCATAGCCCTTTTGGGCACTCTTCTCTGCCTCTTTGGCTGCCGAATAACTTTTGACTGCTGTATTCATAAGATCGATCTGCTGCTGCATGGCAAGTGAGAGATTTCTTCGTGCATCACCCTCTTGAAGCTTAAGCATCGTGATATCGGTATTGGCTTGCTTCACTCCATAATATCTTTTTCCACCACTAAAGATGGGGATGCTCAGACGAAACATCAAAGAGGAGCTTGGAGTCCAAAGTTTGGAATCACTAAAGTCAATCTTATTATTCATGTACGAGTAGTTATAATTGCCCGACAAGGAAAGTGTAGGCAAATACTCAAACTTCTTAATCTTCTTGGCCTTGTTGAGTAAAGTGTCTTGAATAGAGAGCATTCTCAAACTGCTATTGTTGTCTATCGTTGTATCAGCCTTAAGATAACCGGCATAGACATTCTGATCATAATCATCCAACGACTCTGTCAGTTCAATAGGAGTGTTTGGATCAAGCGCAAGCAACACACACAGACGCTTCTTGGCAAGTGACGCACCATTTTCTGCCTGAAGGAGATTGGGCTCCAAGTTTTGAACCTGAACCTCGGCACGAAGACGGTCAAACTCAGCAATCACACCTTGTTTGTACTTCTGCTCAACATTCCGGTAATTGGTTTTGGCATTCTCATAACTCGCCTTAAAAACATCTACCGATTTTTGAGCAAGCAAAGCAGATAAATAGGCCTTCTTCACCTCTGCAGCCATATCAATCTTAGAGCCACGAGCTTTTTCGAGTGAAGCAGCCATCTGAGTATTGCCTATGCTGATACTTTCCCAAAGCATGGGAGAGACAAGAGGCATAGACGCGGTGATACCTGCCTGAATGTTGTGACTTACACCCATCGAGATACCCTTAGGCTTATCCATGCCGGGCATCTGCAAAAACATGACCGGCTTCTTGATTGTGTAAGTATAAGATGATGACGCATCGATCGTCGGAAACAAATTGCCTATCGTGGCACGATTGGCATACTTTTGCTTCTCTATCTGCACATCGGCAACCTTCACTGTAGGGTTGTCACTTAGTGCAATACGAATAGCAGTATTCATATCCAAGCTCAAAGGTTTGGTAGAATCTGTTTGAGCAATTGCTTTCTCAGCAATTCCGGTTGTAAATAAACATGCCAGTATCAAACCGGCACAGCTAATTATCTTCTTCATACGTTATAACTTAAAACGTTTACGCCCTATACGATGAGACAGGTAAATCAAGGTTTAAGCAACCTTATATCTCATTATCTCTATAAAGAACTTACACTTAGCAAAAAAATATAGCTATAAAGCTCTTATTTAATAACCTGATTCTCAACAAAAAAGTTCAACATATAGGGCTGAACTGTCCTTGTGTATAATAAAATTTATAAATAGTCTGCCGCAAAACCAGCAGAAAAGCAGATTGCACTTTCAACCTGTACCAACTTTCAAAAGCGATCCTGTCTTGATAGGGCAACATCTTTGCGACAATTATCTCACAAAGACAGGCCTCACGATCCGACAGATCTACCTCTCAAAGTCAAAGGCAAAAGTAAAAGGATTGTAAGTTCTCTCAATTATACAATAGTGACAAATTAGGGTAATTTTTGTCCTCAACGGGCATCTATACGCAAAATCAGCAGAGAAAGTCAGCAGAGCAAAGAGGTCAATGAGACGGCTCTCCCCTTTTCTATCACAGCCGTTCTGACTTTCTAAATTCCACCGGGCTCAAGTAAGTATGCTTCTTAAAAAACTTATTAAAGTTGGTTGCCTCGTCAAAGCCGAGCTCAAAACTTATCTCTTTGACAGACAACTCACTATACAAAAGCAGCCGCTTGGCTTCCAAAACTCTCCGACTATCGATATATGATTTGGGAGTCATCCCAATAGCTTCCACCACAGCTCCTGTCAACTTCTTGGATGTCACTCCAAGCTTTTTTTGATAGTCTGACACACTTTGTGTCGTTTTGTAATGCTCCTCAACCGACTGACAAAACTTATTTGCGAGTTCATTGACTCCACCTACATTCTCTGTGTCAATATAGCGATCAATATACAACAACAAAATCCTTAGAT
This sequence comes from Falsiporphyromonas endometrii, assembly GCF_042654485.1. Taxonomy (NCBI): domain Bacteria; kingdom Pseudomonadati; phylum Bacteroidota; class Bacteroidia; order Bacteroidales; family Porphyromonadaceae; genus Falsiporphyromonas; species Falsiporphyromonas endometrii. The sequence goes on from NZ_JBHSGO010000044.1 coordinate 10,891, forward strand.
AGCTTCTTGTGATAGGAGCTTGAAAAGCATCTTTAGGACCATTGATTTCCTTCTCAACAAGGGCAAAAAAATTGTCTGCCTTCTTGTTAGTTTTTAGTGGATGCCGATGAAACATAGGGCTCAACGCCTTGGAATTATGCAGAAAGGAGGCATCAAATTCTGTCTCAGCAAAAAACTTAGACGTAAAAAGGAGTGCATAACCCTTGTAATGAGAACTAAAATCAAACTGACACACCTGTCCCTTGGCAACCACAATCATATCGTTCTCATGCAATGTGATATCCATAAAGTCGACCTTCAACCTAAGGTAACCCTCAGATAAATAGACGACATAATAGAAATCCGTCCGATGAGGTTCCGAAAGCAACTTTGGGGGTTTCTCATAACCCAGCTCCTTAACCTCAACGCCCAAATCACTGGCGACAGGCATCTCATCAAATGCATACTGAACTATTTTCTTCATACGAAGCAAAGTTACTAAGAAGCAATCTAAATATCTATCCTTTGCTTAAAGAATATTTACCTCCAAAACAAATGATACTTCATAGCTTTATTTCAAAAGCTTCAGACAGGGCAGGTCAGATACCATTATGTGGGATTTATGGCACCCTACACACTTTACAAATGAATAGAAATAGGCGATCAACAAAGCACTATGCAATAGGATATATTGCAGATTCGATATTTTTGATATCTTTGCGACCCAAATATAATCAACCAGGCTGAAGCGATTCACCCTGCATTATTAATTAGAATGAGTAAAAATGAAACGAATATTATCTCTACTTATTATGGTCAGCCTCCTTTGTGGAGTTTCAATCATAAATGCGCAGACATTTGTTCCGGCCCAAACAGATGGGCCTCAAATAGCATTTAGCACAAATATAGAAGACGGTGAAGTATTAAGAATAGGCATTACATCCGACAACAATAATCTTTGGATAGACCTTAATGGCAATCACTCTTTTGATGAAGGGGAGCAAATACAACTATCGGATAAAATTCAGACGGAGCAGGACCTCTATATGTATTCTTTGTCATCCGGCACAAAAGATGTTACGATATATGGTGCCGTCAAGGATTTGGCTATCTCTCACAACAAGATTACGAAGATAGATCTTAAAAAATCAACCGATATAGAATCACTTAATGCATCTTACAACGAACTAACCAATATTAGTATCGATTCAGAATTTGAGAAGCTTCAAGAGCTTAACATCGGTCACAATCAGATTGCAAGTATTCGCAGCATAGGTATACTTCCCGGTCTGAAAATATTTGATTGCAGTGACAATAGAATATCCGTCATTCATCCAAGTAATTTTAAAAACCTTGAGGAGCTTTACTGCGAAAACAATCGTATCAGTCAGTATCTACTATTCGACTCAACTCCCAAGATTAGAATCATCCATTGCTTCGGCAATCATATCACTGATAAAGATGGACAAAAGAATATGACCAGGCTTATCAAATCTCTTCCATACAGACTAAACAATATCCCCGGCATGATTGTCATTCAAGATCCATCCAAATCAAATAACAACCAATTGACCCCAGCAAAAGTCTATCTTTTGGATCAAAGAAATTGGAATACATACTTAATGGATTCTTCTAAAAATAACATTCCGGAAGAGTATCCGCACTATGAGGTTTCAATCGAAAAAGGCAAAGGTGGGATTGTAAAATTCTTGTCACAAAACTATTTTGGGAACAAACAGAACTTCCCCAAAGGGTTTACTTTCAGTCTAATGGCTAAAGAGATTAGAGGATTCCATCTAAAACAACTCTTGGCCGGCGACAAAGACATTACACCTGCCAATGCTGCCTATGTACAGGGATCTACTCAAGAGGAGCGAACATTTAATGTGTATGATGTCGTAACCGACCAAAAGATGGTCATCAAAGGAGTCTTCGAAAAAAACAAGTACAAAATTGCAAGTGAAATAAAAGGCGAAGGTACTCTGGAATACTATGACGTAAGCGACCCCAACAATCCTCAGAAGATTACTGACCTTAACCATATAGACTATTTGACTAAGATTAAGGTCGTGGCACAACCTAAAGATGGGTGGCATACCTTCAGTCTAACAGAAAACTATGGGCAGGATATTCAAAAAGATCCAACTTTCGATGTAAGATATGATGAACTTATTCAAGTAGAATTCAGACGAGACAGACTAAAAGTAGATGTAGAAGTTAATGGCAAAGGTACAGCAGAATTGGATTTCCCGATCAACTTTTTGGATCAAGTAGAAGCCGGGACTATCATCAAGATTACCAAAGTAAAGCCACAAAAGTATTGGAGACTGGCAAGTATCATTGCTGCCGACAAAGACATTACAGAGAGCAAGCAGTTCGTAGTAAATGACAATATGAAGTTAATCTTCAACTTCGAACATATTTACTACCAACTAACTTTCGACTATGATCAGAGTGCCGGAAGCGTAAGCATCGATAAAAATTTCACACCGGATCATATCGAGGCAGGAACAAAAGTACAGGTTCAAGTCAAGGTAAACGAAGGTTATGAACTGGAAAGTCTCACAGCCAACGGAATGGACATCAAAGAGTATAAGACTTTTGTGATGGAAGACAACACCATCCTAAAGGCAACCTTTAAGAAAGCCTCTGACATCAATCAGCTACCGAAGACGAACAATCTAATCGAAGTGTATCCCAATCCGACAACAGAGATTGTATATATCAGTGGCGGAAGCGAGATGGTAGGACAAAAGGCAATGTTGTTTGATATTAATGGAAGATTGATAAGCTCAATAACCCTCCGGTCTCAAAAAGAGATACTTCATATCGAACAGCCGGATGGGCTTTACATCCTTAAGATAGGCAATCGGACAATCAAGATTACCAAGAAACAGTTTTGAATTTATCAAAAGATAAAACAACAAAGGCATTAAGAAAAGGTTGATCAGTAGTGGATCTTCATACAAGATAACAGTAGCCTCGGCCTTACAAATATCTTAAGACAGATTCGAAATAGTTCCATAGAAAAGTTAATCTAAGCACTATTTGAACACACAGCACTATCCCAAAATAGAGGATAGATCCCTAAAGCGGGCCTCGAGAATATGGACAGCTCAATATTAGTTCCCCTCTCGACCCGCTTTTTTTCGTCAAACAGTTGTTAAAAAGCTATGTTCTAATGGCATTTCGGAGTTAAAAGAAGATATCCTACTCCTGTAGCAAACAGACAACTTAAGATTGATATCAATGCATACACAAAAGCCATAGTCCAGTTGCCGCCATGAATAAGCTTAAATGTCTCGTGCGAAAAAGTCGAGAAGGTCGTAAATCCTCCACAAAAGCCCGTTACCATCAGAAAAGAGAGCCAATGACCGGGCATCTTCTCAAAAAGCGCCATCAATAGACCAATAAGGAGACTGCCCACAATATTTACTATCAAGGTGTGCCATGGTATAGCTCCATCTCCAAAATGATCTTTAAGAAGAGAGATTCCATATCTGCAAGCACTCCCAAGTCCACCACCAATAAATACAAATAAAAACTCTTTCATATGTGATATTATAAGTTCTATAACATAAGGATAAGGAAAGGGCTCGCCATATTCTCCACGAAATGACGAGCCCTACTTTGCTATGAATATCTCTTAGAAGAGATTAAAATTCTGCATTCTTCGGAGTTCTTGGGAACGGGATTACATCTCTAATGTTAGCCATACCGGTAACAAATAGCAAGAGTCTTTCGAACCCAAGTCCAAATCCTGAGTGAGGGCAAGTACCAAACTTACGGGTCTCAAGATACCACCAGATATCCTTTTCCGGCACATGCATCTCTTGAGCACGTTGCTTAAGTTTGTCATAATCGGCTTCACGCTCACTTCCTCCGATAATCTCACCAATCTTGGGGAACAAGATATCCATTCCTCTAACGGTCTTACCATCCTCATTCTGCTTCATATAGAATGACTTGATCTCCTTAGGATAATCGGTTACGATGATAGGCACCTTGTAATGCTGTTCGACAAGGAAACGTTCGTGCTCACTGGCAAGGTCGACACCCCAATATACGGGGAATTCGAATTTCTTACCATTCTTTACAGCCTCCTCAAGCACCTCGATGGCTTCGGTATAAGTGATGCGTCTAAATGGTTTCTCAAGAACCCAATGAAGACGATCTACCAACTCCTTATCAAAATGCTCTGACAAGAACTTAATGTCGTCCATACAGTTGTCGATAGCCCACTGCACACAATACTTAATAAACTCCTCAGCCAAATCCATGTTGTCATGAATATCATTGAATGCAACCTCCGGCTCACACATCCAAAACTCGGCCAAGTGACGTGGAGTATTGGAATTTTCGGCACGGAAAGTCGGTCCAAAGGTATATACACCACCAAGAGCCAATGCTGCCAATTCGGCCTCCAACTGTCCTGAAACAGTCAAAGAAGTCTGCTTGGCAAAAAAGTCTTTTGTATAATCGACTTTACCCTCACTATTCTTAGGTAAATTGTTGAGGTCCAATGTTGTTACCTGAAACATTTGTCCGGCACCTTCGCAGTCACTTCCGGTGATTAGCGGTGCATTGAAGTAGAAAAATCCCTTCTCATGGAAAAACCTATGGATTGCATAAGCCATGTGATGGCGAATACGATACACGGCCCCAAATGTATTGGTACGTGGACGAAGGTGAGCAATCTCACGCAAAAATTCGAGTGAGTGACCTTTCTTCTGAAGTGGATATTCTTTAGGATCGGCTATACCGTAGAGTTCGAGTTCGGTAGCTTGTATCTCATACGATTGACCTTTACCTTGCGATTCGACCAGCTTACCCGTCGCACGAATACATGCTCCGGTTGTTATGGAAGCCAAAAGATCTTGATCAAAGTCTTCCGGATTAACAACGATCTGGATATTATTAATAGTAGAGCCATCATTGAGAGCGATAAAAGAGACTACCTTATTCCCACGCTTGGTACGAACCCAGCCCTTCACAGTCACAATGTCTCCCACAGGTGCACCCTGCCCCTTGAGGAGCTCTACAATCATACTTCTTTTCATTGTTCTTTAGATATTTTAGTTTTAGTCAAAACAACCCATTCTCAAGTTGTTGACCTCTTGTTCATTCAAATAACGCCATTTACCTCTTGGCAAGTTTTTCTTAGTAAGACCGGCAAAATATACACGGTCAAGCTTTACAACTCGATAGCCAAGATGTTCGAATATTCTTCTTACAATGCGGTTACGTCCGGAGTGAATCTCGATACCCACTTGCGATGGGTCATCATCTTTGACATAGCTGATTGCATCTGCGTGGATCTCGCCATCTTCCAACTCAATCCCTTCTGCAATCTTCTGCATATCTTCAATCTTAACATCCTTATCGAGCCAGACATGATAGATCTTTTTCTTCTTATACTGCGGGTGTGTCAGCTTAGCCGCCAAATCACCATCATTTGTAATAAGTATAACTCCGGTGGTATTTCTATCAAGACGACCCACAGGGTAAATTCTTTCAGAGCAAGCTCTCTTGACAAGGTCCATCACGGTAAGACGACATTGAGGATCGTCCGAAGTGGTTACACAATTTCTTGGCTTGTTAAGGAGCACATACACCTTACTTTCAGAACGTACCGGGCGACCTTGGAAAAGGATCTCATCTTGGCGAGTAGCACGTGTACCAAGCTCTGTTACCACCTCTCCATTGACTGTCACAAGACCTTGCTGGATAAGCTGATCTGCTTCTCTTCTTGAGCAGATACCCGCATTGGCCAAGATCTTATTCAATCTGATCTCCTCATTGGGATCGGTCACCATCTCCTCGTACTTAACGGGGATGATTTTCTTCTGAGGTCTTTGGGGTCTATTATTGTTGCGTCTCCTATTGTCATATCTGCCACGATTGTCACCTTGACCATAAGGGCGTTGATAATATCCTCCATCTCTACGATCTCCTTGTGGCATCGGTTTGTGAGGATAGACCGGTCTATTATCCTGATTGCGGTCTTGATATCCGGGCTGGTAATTATTTTGTCTGTAATTATTGTTACGCTGATAACCGCCCTGTTGATATCCGCCCCTTTGATAATTGTTTCGAGGCTGATAATTGTTTCTTCCATACCTATCATCCATATTCTGTACAGGCGGGTTGGAAGATGTACGCGGATATTGTCTTACCACAGGTCTATCGGAATCATAATCAGTCGGAACATTTCCTTCACGAGAAGGCTCCGTAAAAGACTCAGGCATTCTCTCATGCTCATAAGGAGTTCGTTCGGTATACGAAGTCCTGGGTTTATTGTTAAAATTGTAAGGGATCTTCTCGGACACCACTACTCTTGGTCTGCCTTCCGGAGACTGGCCAATCCTTACTCTTCTGCGACGAGTAGTGGGTTGTTCTGCCTCTTTAATAGCCTCATTACTTGTTTGCTCTTTTCTGTCGGGAGCATTATCAGTGCTTAAGGTGTTTTCTGTCGGCAACGTCTTTTCAAAATCGTTTTGTTCGTTCATTTTCTTTCAATCTATTCACAGCCCTCTCGGCTGCTTGTCATATTAGTAATTATAATAAGTTATTGTAATTGCAATCGTCACTACAAAGGTAACCTAATTAATGTAACTTAACTATATAATACCTACATAATTATAGGGGGTGATTACTCTGAGTTCTTCTTTTACACGCTCTTCTACATCCAAAGACTCTATAAATGCCTTTATGGACTGCTCACTAACAGCCTCTCCGGTACGAGTAAGAGCTTTTAGAGCTTCGTAAGGATTGGGATAACCCTCTCGTCTCAAAATAGTTTGAATGGCCTCTGCCACGACTGCCCAATTCTGCTCAAGGTCTCTATCAATAGCCTCCTTATTTAGAAGAAGTTTATTAAGGCCTTTCAAAAGACTCTTAAGTGCAATAATGCCGTATGCAAGCGGCATACCAATGTTTCTTATCACAGTCGAGTCCGTAAGGTCTCTCTGCAGCCTGGATATAGGCAACTTGCGAGCAAGCTGGGTCTGCAAAGCTATGGCAAGCCCAAGATTACCTTCTGCATTTTCGAAGTCAATGGGGTTTACTTTGTGTGGCATAGCTGAGCTTCCCACTTCACCTTTCTTGATCTTCTGCTTAAAGTAATTCATAGATACATACATCCACACATCACGACTAAAGTCAATCAAAATATCATCTATTCGACTTAGTGCGTCCAACACTGCAGCAGTATTGTCATAGTTGGAAATCTGTGTCGTACGCTTTTCTCGCTCAAGACCAAGCACATTCATAAACTGCTCTGCAAAGCGGGTCCAATCATGGTCCGGATATGCGACTTGATGAGCATTAAAATTGCCGGTAGCTCCGCCAAACTTACCGGTACGGGGCACAGCTTTTAGTTGTTTGATCTGCTCATCCAATCTATAGACAAAGACATCCAACTCTTTGCCAAGATGGGTGGGCGATGCCGGCTGTCCGTGTGTTTTGGCCAACATAGGAATATCGCTCCACTCATCAGCCAACGACTTAATCTTGTCTCTCACCGACATAAGAGCAGGCATATACACCTCATCCATAGCTTCGAAAAGCATCATCGGAAAGGATGTGTTATTGATATCTTGTGAGGTCAAACCAAAATGGACATACTCCCGTTCGGAGCCGATTTTCATACGGTCAAACTGCTCTTTGATAAAATATTCAATAGCCTTAACATCATGGTTGGTAACCGATTCGATCTCTTTGACTCTCTTGGCATCTTCCAATGTGAAGTTTTTGTAAATAGATCTAAACTCTTCCGGTGCATGGTGTTGCAAAAGGTCTTTGAGAGCGGGTAATTCTTGGCTCAAAGATAAAAAATACTCAATCTCGACTCTTATCCTATACTTTATAAGAGCGGACTCTGAAAAAAATGCAGCTAAGTCATTCGTTTTCGAACGATAGCGTCCGTCTACCGGTGACAAAGCGTCCAACTCGTCAAATTGCATGGTGACTTATATATTTATAACGAATAAAGATCAAATGCCCATATCATTGTCAGAAACAGTTTTGAATATATTTCGAATCTGGTTGCAGGTCATTTTGAAGCATCTTGTGCTGTAAATCCAATTAATAACTCTGACATTGCATCTTCGATCCACTCAAAAACAACTTCTCAATCGGGCAAACTATTTTAAGTTCGTTTCCGTGATTCAGAGGGCGCCACAATCTTAGACAACCTCATTATGAAACTATTCAAGCTATTTTACTAATAAAAAGCAGCTCGGACCAATTGTCTTACACTCAACTTAGCAAGAGATTCTCATCTCCCTAATGAAAAGCGCTACGACCATAATATCCTAATTCATCTATAAGTAACAATCAAGTACTAAATAAGGTTTAATGATCCTACCACTGCAACGCTGTAAAAGTACAAAAAAAGGGAGACAATAACACTTTTATGTACAAAAAAGAAGAAAGCGAGAGATACTTTCTTCGCCACATTATTGCGATACTTCACTCAATTTTAATAAATATAGAAATTGGTACAAGCAACCTCCTTAACCGAAAGAGTAAAATTTTTCACTTTATAAACAGAAGTTATTTATCGGTTTGGCCTCATTAAGCAGTTGCAATCACGTAACCTATTTTACACAGATACACTTCAGAGAGCATTGTTTTTTTAACACTGAAGAAAGAGATTGTTTTGCAATTAGCGCTGAAGATTTTGAGTTCCCTTTTAACATTGACAGATCTATCCAAATAGATTGCTTAGATACTATTTGCTCTACAATACTCTCCTATCTCACATTATAGATTTTTTGTGACTTATTGATCGTTTGATAATCTTGCTTTCTATTCAAAAAACGCTTTGAAAGAAGTCGAGAACAAACTGCTTAGCAAATAATATTTTGCACAGATATAGATATTCAGAACAAAATATTTTCACTACTTTTGCGCCCCATTGCTATCATATAGCTATAAAGATGGTATTATTTATAAACAAATAAAAGAAAACAACGAGTATGAAAAGAATACTGCTATACATCACAGCGATCTGGATGACAATCTTTGCTCTGACAAGTTGCGACGATACAGAGCTCAAGGATATTCCCGATAAGCCCACAGTGACGACGGAGACTCCAACCGAGTATAAATCTATCCTTACAGTTGAAGATGGTGTCCTCATAAAAGTTCCTCAAAGTGTTTTTGGTTTTGGCAAAGACAGATATGAAGAGGTCGAAAAGTTTGAAGCAGATCACGGAGGCAAACTTAAGGGTGAGCATAATGAGAATAGTACGATTAAACCCGGAGACGGCAATAAACCCATCCGTATCTATATCACTACTTACGACTATGAGACCGGAGATCCACTGGGCTACAATCCCAAGAGGTTTTATACGATAGACAACTACAAACAGGTTTTGATAAAATCACAAATCCTAATCAAAACAAGTCTTATCAAACAGGGAGACGGAAATCTCCAGGAAGCTTTTAAGAAAGCATTGACCAATGATGGCTACAAAGCAATCGACAGCCAAACCTATCAAAACAACCAATACAACTTAAAAATAGAGGATAAAGGCAACTACCAAGTGCTATCTTTCAAAAGCATAGCTGTCCAATAAAACCTACAATAAAATCAAAAGATGGGTCTCAACGGTATTACACCGACTGTTGAGACCCATCTTTTGGTATTTTACGGCCTTTATGGGAAAGCAATATTGCATTATAGCCCCCCGGTCTGCCAACAATGAGATTCTTCTCTCTTCCGACACAACCAAGTTGATTCGCAAGCTCCTGACAACCACCCATTTCGGGATTAACCTCTTAAATGATTTGTTTTGTCAGCTCCTCAGTCAACCTAAATTCTTCGTGCAATCCATAGAGTATGTCAATGCAAGCTGCGTTCGTTTTTAGTTAAGCGAGTGGCGAAGATGATACAGCTTCGGGGCCTTTGGATAAGGATGCCTATTTGATGGAGCTGCTTACTACAATAGCCTGGTTGAAGCGTTATTAGAGCTTGGTTGAGGCGGTGTTCAGAGTTAGTTGAAGCGGTGTTAGAACTTGGTTGAGGATTAGTTCAGATTTGTTGAGGCTTAGTTCAGAGTTAGTTGGGGGCGTTGTTAGAGCTTGGTTGAGGCGGTGTTCAGAGTTAGTTGAAGCGTTGTTAGGGCTTGGTTGAGGATTAGTTCAGATTTGTTGAGGCTTAGTTCAGAGTTAGTTGGGGGCGTTGTTAGAGCTTGGTTGAGGCGGTGTTCAGAGTTAGTTGAAGCGTTGTTAGGGCTTGGTTGAGGCGTTGTTAGAGCTTGGTTGAGGCGGTGTTCAGAGTTAGTTGAAGCGTTGTTAGAGCTTGGTTGAGACTTTGTTCAAAGTTAGTTGAAGCTTAGTTAAAGCTTTGTTGAGGCATTGTTCAGGGTTAGTTGAGGCTTAGTTAAAGCTTTGTTGAGGCATTGTTCAGGGTTAGTTGAAGCGTTGTTAGAGCTTTTTGAGGCATTGTTCAAGGTTAGTTGGGGGTTTGTTAGAGCTTGGTTGAGACTTTGTTCAGGGTTGATTGGGGGATTGTTAAAGCTTGATTGAGACTTTGTTCAGGGTTGGTTGAGGGATTGTTCAGGCTTAGTTCAGGCGTTGTTGAGGCGTTGTTAGAGCTTTGTTGGGGGCGTTGTTAGAGCTTGGTTGAGACTTTGTTCAGGGTTGATTGGGGGATTGTTAAAGCTTGGTTGAGGCTTAGTTCAGGGTTAGTTGCGGGGATTGTTAGAGCTTTTTGAGGCTTAGTTCAGGGTTAGTTGAAGCGTTGTTAGAGCTTGGTTGAGGCTTAGTTCAGAGTTAGTTGAAGCGGTGTTAGAGCTTGGTCGAGGCTTAGTTCAGAGTTAGTTGAAGCGTTGTTAGAGCTTGGTTGGGCCTTAGTTCAGGCTTAGTTGAGGAATTGTTAGAGCTTGGTTGAGGATTTGTTGAGGCTTTTGGGTTGGGGGTTTGTTGGGTTTTATAGGAGTGTTCCTATTTGATAGACTACAAAGGCCATGATCCAAGCTAAGGTGCAGCTATACACGATGGTAAACAGTGCCCACTTCCAGCTTCCGCTCTCTTTTCCGATCGCGGCTATCACAGCTATGCACGGGAAGTATATCAACACAAATACCATAAGTGACCATGCCACAAGCGGCGTAAAAGATGGCTCACCAAGCGAATTGGTTTCTGTTCGGAGTTTCTCGGTAAGGCTTGCTTCTGCTGCTTGCGATCCGTCTCCGGTGTATATGATCCCCAATGTACTTACGACAATCTCTTTTGACGCTGCACCGGACAGCAGCGCCACCCCTATCTTCCAGTCAAATCCCAGAGGCTTAATGGTAGGCTCTATGAACTGACCTATGCGTCCGATGAATGAATTTTCTTGCTGAACGATATGGCCTGCTCTTTCTTCAAATGCTCTGTTTTCTTGAGCTGTAAATATCTTTTCTAAAGGCAAGCTGTCTCTTACGACTGTGCTCTCAACCGCTTCGGGATGGTTATGCATATCCTTTGCGGCCTCTTTTTTGAGCGAAGTGGCCACCTCAGCTATCTCTTTTTGGATGGTTGGATCGTCATAGTTGTTGCGTGGGAAGTAGCCCAAAAACCATATTACGATCGATGCCACAAGTATAATACCTCCCATCTTTCGAAGATACTGCTTACCACGATCCCACATATGTATCAAGACAGACCTCCATGTCGGTATTCTGTATGGTGGGAGCTCCATTACAAAAGGCATATCTTCTCCTCCGAAGAGGGTCTTCTTAAACAACCTTGCCGAAAGTACCGCCAAGATGATACCCAAAAGATAGATTACAAAGAGGACAGCCCCCGCCGAATGGGGGAAGAAAGCCCCCGCTATCAGAAGATATACCGGGAGTCGGGCCGAGCAACTCATAAGTGGCAAGACCAGCATCGTAATCATTCGGCTCTTGGGACTCTCGATCGTACGAGTCGCCATAATAGCGGGCACATTGCATCCAAACCCCATCACAAGGGGGATAAAGGACTTGCCATGAAGCCCCATCTTATGCATCAGTTTGTCCATTATAAAGGCTGCTCGCGACATATAGCCCGAATCTTCCATCAGCGAGATGAAGAAGTACAAGATAAGGATATTGGGCAAAAAGACTATCACCCCTCCGACACCACCTATCACCCCATCCAGAAGCATATCTTTGAGAGAGCCTTCCGCCATATAGGCACCAATCAGATCGGCCAGACTTCTTACACCCATCTCGATCCAGTCCATCGGATACTTACCCAAGACGAAGGTGGCCTCAAACATAATAAACATGATAAGGAGGAAGATGGGGAAGCCCCAAAAACGATGGGTCATCCAATGATCAACCTTCTCCGACAAGGTCTTGAGTATCTTGCGACTTGGCTGATAGGTTTCCTTGAGAGCACCCGTAATAAAGCCATAGCGACTGTCGGTGATCAAGGTTTCGGCTGTCTCTCCATGTGAGAGGTTGTCTATCTGACTTAGGGCATAGTTGCGGGCAGAGAAGATAAACTCCGCCTTGGGGCTGTGCTTACGGATATAGGCTTCGGTATGCGAATCTTTCTCCAGAAGGCGTACAGCCACATAGCGAGGAAGCACCTCGACAGGCATATCGGGGAAATGCTCTGCCAGCTTATGGCTAAGCGACTCGATCTGTGGCTCCACGATATTGCCATAGTTGATAGTGATGGGTTGCTCGATAGGATCACGACCGCAGAAGGTATCGATAATCTTGTCAAACAGATAAGGAATACCTTTGCCGGAGCGACAGACCGTAGGTACCATAGGTATGCCGAGCAATACAGACAGCTTGCGATCGTCCAACTTGTCCTGACGCTTTTCAAGCTCATCATACATATTCAGGGCCATCACCACAGGAAGACCAATCTCTTTGATCTGAAGGGTAAGATAGAGGTTGCGCTCAAGATTGGTACTATCCACCACATTGAGCACAATATCAGGACGGTTGGAACCCGTAAGATATTCTCGGATATAGAGCTCTTCGGGGCTGTAAGGAGATAGCGAATAGGTACCGGGGAGATCGACAATCTCAATCTTATAGCCATTGTGATTGAAATAACCCGTATGAGCCTCCACTGTCACACCGCTATAATTGCCAACATGCTCATGAGCACCACTCGCACGGTTAAACAGAGAGGTCTTGCCACAGTTGGGATTGCCAAGAAGAGCCACACGGATATGTTTCTTGCCAATACCTACTAATGGGGAGGAGGAAGAGGAAGAAGAATGATAACGAGAAGACTCTGCTTGACGAATTCGCAAAAGATCATCGATAGGAAGAGAATCGCATAAATCAACAGGCTGAGCACCCGGAGCAAGAAGCTCAACCTCGATACGGCGAGCATCCTCCTGACGCAAAGAAACATTATAATTGAGAAGACGATAATAGACCGGGTCTTTTAAAGGAGCACTAAGAACAGCCGTAACAACCTTGCCACGAACAAAGCCCATCTCCAAAATACGCTTACGAAACATGCCACTGCCTCCCACAGAAAGGATAACAGCCCGCTGACCAGTCTTCAATTCAGACAAATTCATTACTCAATTCCTCAACAATTCATGCCATTATCTATACCTAAGCACAAAAGTAAGCAATGATAACCCAATAAGACTACCTATATATAGGTATATTCAAAAAAAAACAATCAGACATCATAAAACAAGAGGGGATACGCAAAAAGCATATCCCCTCAATCTATAGATCAAATCTATCTATAACAATAGATTAGATTTCCAAGTCAATTTGATAAGAGTGAACATCCCAGTCAAGAACTTCAACACTCACACTCATATAAATATCATCATTTGTCAAAGGTTCGTCCGGCTTAATTGGTGGTACCGGTTTATCATCTGGACATGGGTCCGGATTATTTGGGTTCTCTTTACCTGGTTTTTCCGGGAACAATGGGTTCCAGTTGTGACCAAAAGTCAAGAAGTTATTGATATGAACATGATAAACATTGTTTCTTAGTACCGGAGAATTAATTGCTTTGGACCTATTATCCTTAATATTATCCGGGTTGAGCCATGCATAGTAGTAAACAGCTCCATGGAGATATTTTCTATATCCTTGACCTTTAATACCACCTAATTCCTCAGTAACAGCACCAACTGCCGTTTTATATATCTTACCATTGTCACCAAGATAGAAAGTGTCATTACCATTTTTATTATCATCTCCTTCTGGCAAGGTTGGTACACCAATAGCGCCTTCATCCGCAGTCTTTATTTGGTCAAAAGTTTTTCCGCCATCAAAAGTTTTTCCTTCATTCTCAGGTTTTTTTGAATACACAACATCAGTATAGCTTTCTGGTTTTGGTACAAATTTACCCTTCACAAGTATATAAGCTGTATTAGCCTTTCTAAAGCCGGTATTTTCTCTATCATCTGCTACTTTATGGTTATTTGGGAAAACGAACACAGGATCAAATCCCTTCAAATCTTTCATTTTATTCGAATAAGTTCCCAATTGCCCAACATCATGCTTATCGAAAAGGTCTGAATAGTCGTACCACTGAGCCATACCTGCATAAGGATCTACTCCAGGTATAAAATCAAATCCTGGTGTATAGAAGAATCTATTTGAGGGTTCTCCAGTCCACTCCTGTCCAAGGGTAAATCCTCTACCACCTTGCGCAACAGCAAATTTCAAATCTGTGAGTTTACCAAGAGATTTAATGTCGAAGCCATCCTTATTTGTTGTTTCACTTTGGTTTGCTGTAACAATCACACGAGCAACGACACGCTTAACTTTCGATATGAAATGGTTATCACCATTTTCCATAAGGGCTTCCCTTGAAGATACACCGTCTTTAATTTCTATGAGTAACTCTGCATCATTATTATAATCAGCATAAGTGGTCATCAAGATGTGATCTTTAGGTTTACTAGGTTCAGTTTCTTTGTCATATTCTGCTATAGCAGCGATTGCCTTTAGATTTGCTTTAGCTTTAGTTTCATCAAGATTATCATTTTCTGTTACAGGAACGGCACCTTGGCTATAGTCTGTAGTATACAAAACCGTAGTATTTTCTTGTAATGCATGCCACTTTTCTCTAAATTTTTTTGCCTTTAGACCAGAAATAAGACCACTGGTAGGATGAGCAGTAGCAGTACCCAAATATTCTGTAACTTTAGGTGACCGTGACTCGTTGACTACTACATAAAGATATTTTTCACCCGCTTGCGTTTTAATAGCTTCTTTTGGAACATAAACTGTAGCGTTGCGTTCACGTTTGCTTAGAAATTTTCCAATGCCCATATTATACTTATGTACCTCACCTTCAGGATTCTTATCAACAAGGTAGATTGTAAAGTCTTTAATTTCGTCAATACCTTCCCATTTACCTGCCTCATTGTAATCAGTACCATTCTGATCACCACGCATACCTCCTTGCCCGTTGAGAGCAATCGATACCATAGCATAGGTGTTTGCTTCTCGGCCGCTTCCTTCATCAACCCCCTTATCGTCTTTAGTACAAGAGGAGAAGAGACCTACTGCAGCCATCAAAGTAGCTGCCATTGTCATAAACTTTTTCATACTCTTTTAATTTAGGTTATTAAATATTTAATACTTTCGCTAATACTTTCTATTAGTCTTTGTCTTTTTATTGTTTTGATTGTTCTACTTATTCTTTATACATCGAGATCTACCTGATAGCTGTGTACGAGCCAATCGTTGATCCATATTTCTGCGACCATATATCCTCCGGGGCAGTTGCACTTTTTCATTTTCAGCAGCACCTCAAAGTCATTGATACATCTGAGGTTGATATTTGCTGCGGCATCACTCATCAGTATCGCTCCTATCAGGTCACATTTAAACGACTCTTCCTGTGTTTTGATATTGTAGACAGCCAGTTCATTGTTCATTCCTGTGATTAGTCTGAGTGTTGTAAAGGAGGCAAAGAGGTCTTCTTCGTTTGGGAATTTCTCATTGCTTGGATACTTCATTTCTGCCGGATACTGCAGCTGCAGATCTCTCCTAATATCCCCATTCAGGTTATATGTACCATTGTTTGATCTGAGTACTATTTGGAAGTTTCTTGGCTCTTCGAGCCCTACAGCTCTTACATTTACTCTGTTTGTAAACTCTCTTAGATTGATCTTTGTATGTGCATAAAACTGCACCTCTTGACCTATCTCGAAATCCTTGGACTTTCCTTGGTATGCCACCAAGCCGGTAATATCCTGTGCTATTTTGTTTTTTGACTTTATTCTGAAGAGCATCTCCTCTTCTTTGGTCTTTCCCGGTGCTATATTCTCTATATCGAAATACTTATAGAGGTTGGCCCATGCCACGACACGGTATCTTCCGGGCTTTGGTACCGGCATAAATATCTCTTTGTCTTTGGCTGTCTCGACATCTTGTAGATCCTTGATATGCATAAGGGTCCCTTCTGAGTCAAACAGCAATAGCTTGAGCTCTTTTAGCTTTGGATATGAAGCCTCAGATGCACATTCGACGCTATCGAAGAGGTTGATATACACTCCCCTGTTACAGTCTTTGAGGTCATCAAATATCATCTTCTTACATCCGGCGAATGTTGCCACGAGGGCACATACGAGCACGAATGTCATTACGAGTGACAATGAGCCCAACTGCTTGGTAATCATATGATGGTTATACTTTCTCATCACTTGTTTCGTTTACTTTTGTGTTAGCTCCAGAAATATCTGCTCAGCCTCTTGCTGCCTACCCGTCTCATTGAGTGCGATTGCTCTGGGCATCATCGCCTCTCTCATCTCCTTGTAGGGCTCCAATATCTCAAGCACCTTGGCATAGTTTCCCTTGCCATACTTAAGGATTGCATTGGCATAGTTGAGTGCCGCCACCCGATCGTCTTGGTAGAGCTCATAGGCCTTTTGGTATACCTCGAGTGGCGATTTGCCCTTGCTTATCCTCTGCTGTGCCAGTTTGTAGAGCTCATGGTGGCTAAGCAGCTGAGGCGAATTGTTAAATATCCTCTCCAGCTCTTGGTCAGCAAAAAATCTCACGGCATATCCCATCGTGAAGGTGGTCCTTCTGAGTTGTGGATAATAGTCTCTGACCATCTCGATATAAGGTCTGCATCCGTCATAAGATTTGAGTGCTGCCTTACGAGCCTGCACATTGGGGTACTTGTCTATAATCCCGAGCATAGCCTCCGCATACGAAGGTCTGCTCTCCTTAAGCACCTTGACAAGCCCGTTCCAGTCCTCTCCAAATCCATTGACACTCATGTTTGAGACCTTGCGCAGTGCCGGGAACTTAGATATCACGTAATTCGATAGTGCCAGCGATCTATTCTCCGACAGCCTCTTATTGCCTTCTGCCGATCCTTCCGGCGAAGCAAAGCCCTCGATCACGACCTTATCCATGGTAGCACCTTCGTAGCTTAGAGATTTCTTTACGAAGTCGGACAATCTTTTGAGCTCGTCCCTGTTGTTTTCGAATGCCGCATCGAGTCTGCTCTGTGCACAAGGGAAAGTCACCTTGCTCTCAAACTTCTCTTCCAGTCTCTTCTCTCTGACAGCTTTTGGCTCAACAAAGCTGTATCTGTAATCATCTTTCGAAAATGTCACAATATCCGGAAGGTTGATAGCACCCGCCAATTCACCCTTGGGGCATTGAGCACAACCAAATATCTGCTCACTTACCACAAAGTCTGACTTTGCCATCCATTTCTCATAAGGGAATTGGAATGTGTATAGGTGCTTATAAGGTACCTTGTGTACCGTACTTACGAGTGGCATACGGGTATCGTTGCCGAGAGCCACATTTCTGGAGTAAGACTTGTACCTTACCTTCCCCATCACAGCAAAGCTCTCGAGGTCTATCTGCTGCTTACCGTCTCTGCTGACAAGCCTTGGAAATGCCAACACAGCCTGCTGACATTTGACAGCCCCTTTGGGTACATCGACTTCGTAAGATATGGTAAGCATTTTGCCGTCTTTGGAGCGCTCCTTCGCCACCTTCGCATAGCTTAGCTTGGTAGGTGTAGCGATGGGCTCCTGTGCCGTAAGGCTCAGACCCGACAACAAGATTGCTGAAAATATGATGTAAATAATGCGTTTCATCGTTGTTTGTAAAGATCTATACTAAGTAAATTGACTTATTTCAACATAACTATAAGAGACAAAGCCGCTTTGGTAGGGCCAAAATAATTGGCATGACCTTCGCCTATCTTCTCCGAGCAAGTGGTGCAATAATACTTGTCATAAGTAATCCTTGCCGCTCCCCAGCCTACCGAAGCCTCCATACTGAAGCGATTCGAAAGGATCCAATGGTAGCCCACACTCAATCCACCGCCCCAATAATGGCCTTCATATCTGTGATCCTGCATCCTTACCCCATGTTTTTTGATAAAGGGGATATTGACACCGGAGACATTCATCATACCACCCAGGGCATGAGCTCCCAAAAAGAACCCGTTGAAAGATTCGCAGGTCCAATATCTAATCTCCGGCTGCACAAGCCAATGACTCCATTTCTTATTCTTATATGAAGAGGATGTCGGATCGGTCGTATAGAAGAAAAAGTTTGCCCCTGCCTGCACGTCAAAGGTTACCTTGCGTGACAGAGCCACCTCCAACGATAAGTTGGGGGTACGAAGAGCATCATACGCCAAGTTGTTTTTGATTGCCACCTTCTGTCCGGAAATTCCACAGATTGACAGCAGAGAGATCAATATGACTAAACAAGTTTTTTTCATATTATCGTATTTCGATTGTATCGATATCCTTTATAATTCACCAATAACCATTATTCTATTCGGTAACCATTATCTTCGATCCGGTGACTACTATCTTTTGATATTTCGACAGTAAGGCACCCGCACAAATTGCAGAGCGATTTATTAGAAATAATCGCATTTACATACTTAAATAATAGAAACCAATCGTGGGTCTATACATACCTAATCATTATAGTCACAACACCTGAGCATAAAGTTTCTCCACAGACGAGATACTAACCATACAACATACACTCAGCATTCACAACAACCGTGAAAGTCAAAACCAATCACACGATTGCAAAAGCCTAAAAACCAAATCAATGTTATGCTACAACAGAATAAAAAACATGATAGCTATAACAAGAAAGGCTTTTCTACAAGATCTGTTTCTGTTTCGGAATACCATTTCACCGGTATGAGATACAACACGAATAAAACTACAAATGCCATAATCAATCGGTTCAAACAATATCAAAAACAGCAAATCCTATTACAATATTCGTTAAGATATTACAAAGATTGAGTTATAAGAGCATAGCACTACTTAAATAACTGTCAGATCTGAAAAAATAAACTAACATACAGTTTACATTCAGATAGATTCAATCCGGATTTGAAATCCTTAAATCAATCTTCTCTATCCTATTTTGTCCCACAAGGATGAAAATAAAATATAACATGAACAAATATTTTGGTTAAAAACATATTAAAACATTTATTTCCATATACAAAATGATAACAAAAGTCACACAATAAACAAGTACAATCTATCTCGATATACCCCTATCATTCAATCTCTTAGAGATCAAACATATTAGTAAAACATCAATATAGTTTATAGAAAATCAAATAAACAGACAGAAATTCATATAAAGATTTATGACTGACACATAAATCAAAAATATCTTTTCGAAGATTATTATATGCAACTAATTGATCGTAAACAGTTAAGCGACAGTTTTGCTCTTGATTATTCACTGACATATCCTCTCACGACAATCACAGAGACGGCTACGCTCCCCAAAACCCACAAAAAACAAATTCGCAAATGACACCTCTTGCGATCGCTATATCAAGGAGTTTGGAAATGTGTAGATATAGAGAAATTGCGCCCGGGCAGGAGCGTCATATTTTGAGCTTACACCGAATCGGGACAAGCTGACATTGCGAAAGAGAATCCTTTTTAGTACCTTAGGCAGAGATAATTGAACATATAACCATGGAAATAAGCATATTATTTACCTTCCTTTTGATGATTGTGTCGCTTGGCGGACTACTCCTCCGGGCAGGTAAGATATGTCTTGTAATGGATCAAAAGAGAGACGCCTTCCCGGGCATCAAATACGATCTCGCAAACTATTTTTCTCTTAGGGCTGTGAAGCTCGTAATGAGAGAGGTCTGCCTGCTAAATGCTGCTGCCTTAAACGCAGATTCAAAAGCGGATCAAACAACCTTTATTCAACTACAAAATCACAAATTCGAGGGTTAGGGTCATCCGGCCTTCTAACCGACTTCGCCCGTTTTATTAGTACAAAAACGGGCTTTTTTATGCGCTATTTTAACAAATAAGCTCGCGCGAGAAGCAATCTATCCTCGCGCGACTTTCGATCTGATCTCGCGCGACCTTGACATGCGAAGTCGCGCTACTTCGGGTGCAACCTCGCGCGAGGTTAGGTTCAAAGTCGCGCGAGAATGGATTGAAAGTCGCGCGACCTTCCCCAAAAAGTGGCCCGAAAGCTATTTTTAAGCCGCCGAAAGACAAATAAAAAGCCGCCTATACATATATTAACATATAGATAGTACGAAACCGTCCTATCATATTTGGGCTTTATAGAGAATAAGCCTCTTTTGAGGTCAAAAAAAGGCTGTTTTTCATCTTAAGAAAGGGCTGAAAATATGTACAATATTTATCTCTAATCGGTTGCATTTTAATTGGATTTGCACCCTCTTATTCTATATATTTCTGCCTCCCATATCGGATGCTCTCATCCACCTAATGAAAGTATATTCGGTGGAGGGTGAGCAGGCTCGATACCACCCTCCATAAGATTGCCCCGGCTTGGCGAAGACCTTGCAAGATTGGGAGCAGCCAAACACTTCCACCAATCTGTCAGCACTTTACACAAGAGAAGAAGGCTTTGATCATTAGAACCAAATTTGCACCCTCTTATTCTATATTCTGCCTCCCATATCGGATGCTCTCATCCACCTAATGGAAGTGTATTCGGTGGAGGGTGAGCAGGCCCGATACCACCCTTCAATGAGATTGCCCCCGGCTTGGCGAAGGCCTTGCAAGATTGGGAGCAGCCAAACACACTTCCACCAATCTGTCAGCACTTCACACAAGAGAGGAAGGCTTCGATCATTAGAGCCAAAGTGGACAGCATATCAAGTTTTGACCCATTTGTATATTGAACGCGCGTGAGAGAGAGCGAAACAGTTGTGCCAATAGTGTCATATTGGGGGCAAAAAGCAAGGTTTGAACCAACTCTCGGTGGTGTGCCCCTCTTTATGTTTACAATACTTACTATTTTCTTTTTATTTCTATGTAAGTACTTAATATATCATTGAATATAATTGAATTTGATTTGACAAAGTTTGATATAATTGAAATAATCAGTACCTTGCGGAGCTATTAGTCAAAAACAATCAGACTAATATTGTAGCGAATAGGAGATGCCATAAGATGGTATACTATTCATTATAAGTATGTTAGTAATCCTCATTTTCAGGATTATGGTGTGAGTATATAGTTTGGGTACTGTCATACTGATATGCAGTATTTGCACAGATAAGGATTGATTATCTCTTAACTTTGACCAATAATGAAGACAATGTATTGGATGGTCTTAAGAGGGGCTATATCTCTTTCGGTGTCTTGTACGCACCATCTCAAGACAAATAATAACGATATAAGAAGGTACATTCCTTGCTGTAAGTATGTTAGTAATCATCAGTTGGGAAGTTACACAGTGTGAGTGCATAGATTGAGTACTGCCACACAAACATGCAGTACTTTGTAATGATGAAGGATTTCGGTCAATGTCAAAAGCAGAGGTGATACTCAAAGACACATAGCAAAGGTGTCCATTGTAAGCGATGTTCGTACAGGCTTAAAGAAATACCTCTTTATAGTAGTTGGTGGCTCCCCAAAGGAGTTATAAATGTGTATAGAATAATAATTATTGATATGCGTGTCATTAAAACAATCTCGTTGTACATTATTTTGCTGCTATGTTTATCTTGTGGCAAGGCTGATTATGAACCACAACCTATCCAACAAGATACCATCGAAAGAACTGTACATGTCAAACTGAATGTAAACACACTGAAGTCTACCCCGAGGGCTGCATATCCCAAAGTTCAGACAGCATTTGATAATGAAAAAGGAAACGAAACAAGACTCAACGAGCTTAGAGTAATAGTATTCGAACATGGGGAGAGTACATCCGTGCTCAATCTATACTTTGCAAAAGATGCAATCAATGACAATCAAATCAAAATGAAGTTGTCATCTATCAGATACTACGACTTCTTTGTTATTGCCAACGAAAATGCTGTCGAGACAACAACGACTAACAGTCAATTACAATTTCTAAAAAACCCAACAATTACAAAAGATCAGTTGCTTGAGGCCAATGTGAAGTGCGTAAATATTAGTGACGGGCAAGACAATAAGTCTTATGCAGGGATGTCTACGCAAGATCCATCTCTTTTGATGACTGCACAATATGACAATGTCAGAATAGACCTTACGAAACCTCAGCCAACAGGTAGTGATGGAACAGAAAAACATCCATTCAAACTTGATCTCACAGACCATAATAAAAAACAAAGACCACATTGCACTCTTACTGATCGTTCAGGAATAGAACTGATAAGAGCATTGGCAAAGGTTGAAGTGGTCTTTAAAAACATAATTATGGCAAAGAGAGACTATTCATGGCAGGACTATACCTATTCTTACGCCCTGCCACTGGGATTTAGCAAGAAAAACATTTTAACAATGTGCCTACTAAATATTCCGGAGAAATACCTACTGTTTCCGCAAGCAAAATACTTTACATCTGATAAAGTCATAATAGAAAGCCCAAATTATTCTTTTGTTATTGACGACGACCATCCGAACCCCATCGAAGAC
Organism: Falsiporphyromonas endometrii; assembly: GCF_042654485.1. Lineage (NCBI taxonomy): Bacteria > Pseudomonadati > Bacteroidota > Bacteroidia > Bacteroidales > Porphyromonadaceae > Falsiporphyromonas > Falsiporphyromonas endometrii. The sequence goes on from NZ_JBHSGO010000044.1 coordinate 33,719, forward strand.
TATATAGTCAAACCGGAAGATAATCAGGATGAAATACCAATTGGGGGAGTACTAATGACAGACTACAGACTGGTCTATTATATTCCGGAAAACTTAATAGAAAAAGGTTCATCTGGGAAAGAATTACTATTCTATTTTCATTATGGCTTAGCCGGAGGAAACAGCAGTAATAATATTGAGAAAACAATAAGTCAGCTCACAAACGGAGCTGACAATACCCTGGAGGGATGTGACTATGCATATATGTTTGAGGATAAAGAAACATCCCGGCCAAATACCAATTCCATATACAGAAACAGGCATTATAAGCTGACAGTTAATTTTAACGGGAAGAATAGTTTGGACGGAATAGAGCTTAATATATTATAATTCTAAACAGAAAAATCTATGAAGAATATGAGATATAGCATTAAGGCATTGATTTTTGTGATGCTCCTTTTGTCAGGTGTTACAAAAATCGTGGCTCAGCAAAAATCAGATTTTAAGATAAGGACCGAAATTAAACATTCGACATGTAAACAGAATGGAGAGGTAACCATATATGTTGACAATATTTCGGGAAAGGATATAAAGTATGAAGTTGTCGACTGCAATCTATACAACGAAGAAGAGAAATCGCAGACCAATATGAAAGATGAGGTAACCAATAATAAGTTTGGCAACCTGCTTCCCGGGAAATACACAGCAAAAGCTTCTGTCAAATTAGACGACGAAAATAAACTAATAGAGCTTGTTCCAGTTGAATGCGTTGTGCTGAACCAAGCAAGTAAATTTAAAACTTCTGTCTTTTGTGTTCGAAAGAATCTTCCTGATTACAAGCCAAAAGGTAACAGTCAAATTTATACCGGTATTATTTCTATACTAACACCAAAAGATGGTAAAGAGTATGAGATAAATATCAAGGGATATCCAAAAGAGTATACAGGGGTAAAGCATTTGAAACTTCCCGGTATAACCATGGATAAGGATAAAGATAAGGATAAGAATAAGGAGGAGCCCGATCCTCACGAAACAATAATTTATGGCTGTCCTCCGGGCGAGTATACGATTGTCGTCTCAAACGAATGTAATGATGCGACAATGAAGGTTAGTGTGGAAGATTTGCCTAAAGGATATTGTCCGGGAGGTGAAGAGCTAATGGTAAGCAAAAGCAATCCTTATCTTGAGCAAAAAATGGAGCTGAGACAAGATAGTTGTGGATATGTCACTTTTAAATTAGGTGCTTGCGAAAATGACCCTAGCAAATATTTAAGCAATCTTGATGCGATAGCAGAGTATTACGATTATGCAATAATACAAGGAGACAGAGAGCCCAAGATTGAAGACTTTAAGCCATTCCCAAAAGGAACGGCCATAAATAGAGTCGAAAGTCCAACCGTCCACAGTATCAGAAGAATTAGCTCAAGTTATTTTCAGGTGACATATGCTTTGTCAAACATGGACTTTGAGAATAAGAAATCTCAATACAAGACATTTGATGATTATAAAAAAGAAGACTTACCATGGGTTTATATCAAACTTAAGGGTCAATCGAATTGGTGCAAGGATCCCAACCATTTGACGAAGAGAGCAACTTTCGAAGCCAAAATGATCGATAAGACAATGGTGCCGCATCCTTGCTTTAAATCAGGAGAACTTCGTATCACAGCCAATAAAAGAGATCGTGCAATATTTTGCTTCCCTTTGACTATAACGGTTGAAAAAGACGGGAAAAAAACAGATGAGAAGAAACTTGTTGATTATAATGAAATTTCCATTTCGATGGAAAAAGGGCATGAATATAACATTATAGTCACAGATAATCTTGGACAAAAAGAAGTGCACAGAGAAAGTCTCAACAAAATAGGATATAATCTCACAAAAAGTGTCAATACACATTACACCCCTTGTGAAAGCATTGTAATAACAGCAAAGGCGTATTTATCCCAAAATTATAGTAAAGATGGTTATATTGATGGTCATATTGAGACCAATTTTCAAGGTTCGAGATTTCGTATAAGAGAGGCCCCTGAGGATTACAAGCCGAAAGACTTAGAAGAGAAAGAGAAATATGCAGAGGTCGGGGAAATCTATGACTTTGAAGGTAAACTTGGTGATTACATATGCTTTCTATCTAAAAATGGTACAGATCGATATTTAGAATGGAAATATCCCACCAAAGGGGGGACATTTGTATTTGAACTTTTCTCACCGTGTAATGAGACTGATACACCAAACAAAACATTTACGATGGATGTAGAAGGAGTGAAGGAAACAATTTATCATCCGGAGAACTTTAAGCCTGTTTTTAAAAAAATTGATTGCCAGCACATAAGATTGTATCCCTTCAAAAAATCCGGCACCCTTGTAACTTATGGTGGCAAGGAAATGCCTCGTGCGCTGAAGCTGATTGTAGATAAAAAAACCCACGAGCATACCAAGGTAAATATCCCGAAAGACAAGCAAAATGATTATTATAATTATGGATATATCTCTGAAGAATTGGTTGACCCTAAGTCAACAGATCCGGAGGTAGCCAAAAAGCCTGAGGATATCTATATCGAATTCCAAAATTACGATGCAACAGTTAAATTTCAACTCATCACGGAAAGATATTCAAGTGAATTTTGTGATACATACGTTCCAGTAGAACTTAAAAACCTGAATTTAACCTATGATCGTGATCGTTATTTTGCTTACTCCTGTCCCGATCGAAAGACCGGTCAGATGAGGATTTGTCCAATCAACAATGTTGGTCCGGTAAAACTCTCCCTTTTTCATGATGAAACAGAGGCTAATAACGGCAAAAAACCTATAGCTGAGTCAGAGGTGGCAGAAGATGGTGGATGTGCTCTATTTAATTTGGGGGAGGCTGAAAATGGGCAACGTGATATTCAGAATTCATACTTTCTTAAGATGGAGGACCAATGCAAAAATGGATCAAAAGACAACATCACTGTTTATAACATTGCTCCCTCAATTGTCTTTGTTAACCATGGCGAGAACAGACTGGTATGTCAAGGAGATAAAATCACACTCAGCACAGTCAAACTTGGTGATGATGATGGTGATGATAAAGTTAAATACATTTGGATCTGTCCAAATCGTGAGGAAACATATAGCGGTCGCGAGATAGTTATAAAAAATGCTGATGTTTCTAAGCATTCCGGACAATACACTCTTAGAATAGAGAATATTAAATGTCGTGGCGAAGAAAAGCTTGCAGAAATAAACTTTGAGGTCTATGTCGCACCCGATGAATTGTGGTGGAAAGAAGATGCCAAAGATTCAGATTGGCACAACTCAGAAAACTGGGAGGATAAAAATGGCGAGAAAACCAAAGGTATACCTTCCCATTGTACCAATGTACATATCCCCTCTACAACTAAATTCTTCCCGGACCTTTATGCCTATGAAAATGGTACGAGATGGGAAAAGTTCGGCACACCCTCATGTAACAATATCTATTTTCACTATGGAGCAAAATTGCATGGTCCTCATCTCTTGAAATATGTCAATGCTTATGTTGATTACAATTTTGGTTATTATGATGATGAAGGAAACCTTGTCTCAAATAAGATAACACATCACGAATCAGCAGATCAATTAAAGATGTCTCGTAATCGTTGGTATATGCTGGCTGTACCACTTAAGGGGGTCTATAGTGGTGACTTTGATTTGGCAGGGAAACCCTTTATCTTCAGCAGATCAATTAAAGAAATCTGGAATGGCAAGCTTGAAGCGGTTAACTTTAATAATATTTATTCAAAGCTTAATCATCAAATAACAAAGTTAAAATTGTATACAAATCCATTTTATCCGATAGAGAGACTTTTGGGCTACCAATCATTTAATGCTATTGCCTTAAAAGCTGCCGGCTATATGGATAAGACCGGTTATAAGAATCAGGATAACCTCAATACTTTAAAAGGGATCATACGTATTCCTTACTGTGAAGATGAAGATAGAAAGGCCGCATATCCTCTCCATAGATATATCAAAGAAAAGCAAGAAAGTATACTCTACTATTATGACTTTAAAACTTTGAAACCGATCAATAAATCGGAGACTTTGGAAAGAAGTCCCCTAAACTATAGGTTTGTTTTTGAAACAAACGACAATGCACCGGAAGAGATTACATTTACAGCTAAGGGTAGTACGATAACTAATCTTGGATATGAAATGGCTTATGATACTTCAAAAAAATGGATGATGGTCGGTAATCCTTTTATGACAGATATCAACTTCAATAATTTCGTACAGGTTAATCCATCCATATACCCATACTATTATATCTACTCAGACGAAAAATGGTTGGGATATTCATCAGAGGCACAATTATCTGAAGGAGCAGAAAGATTGCATTCTGATGGTGAAATAATAAGTCCTTTGCAAGCCATTTTAGTAAGATGTAATCAAGCTGGTAAAGAAGCCAAACTAATATTTCCGATAGAGGGGGACTACAATATTCTTATTAAGCCCGGGAAATTGGTTCCAAGATCGACCTCAACTTCCATCGACCAACAGAAAGTGACTCCTATGCATCTTCGCCTAAGCAATAGCACCAATCAATTCTACGATGCCTATATAGCATGGGGGCGCAAAGGGAGCTCGATGCCTGCAATTGTCTCACCGGAGTCCGAAGACTTGCCTATTGTCTATGTCAGCTCCTCTGATGGCAGAGAAAATAATATGTTGAATTTTGATGAGGAACTTCAAGACTATTACAATATCGGTATCTCTTCTTCTCTTATGGGTGAGATGACGCTTCGATTTGATCATTATGAGGACAAAAATCTGGAATGTCTCAAGCTAATTGATAAACAATCAAACAAAGTAATAGATCTAATGACAACCCCTGAATATAGATTTATGCACAACCCTCTACAAAATGAGGGGAACCGTTTTATGCTTGTTTGTAACAAAGACCTGCCTCTGACAATTGGCAAGGTTGAGGATGATTGTTTTAAGATTTCAGATCGGGGTGATGCACTTGTTATTGACAGTGACAAGTCTATTTTGCGTGTTGATTTGTATGGTATGTCAGGAGAGTTGCTTTATTCAAAGTCCGGTATATCGGATAGGAAGGCGACTATTCCTCATCCTGCAGGTACTCAAGAAGTAATGTTAAGAGTGGTGTTGGAAGATTGTACCACTAAGTCATTACCAATCAAACTAAGATAAAAGCTATCTGAAGCTCCCTTTTGTTCGGAGTAGCATATATCGATAGTATAGGCTGCACACTGAGATGATTAGATTTCTACTCTCTCTTTGTGCAGCCTTCATTTTATCCCGGATTTGTCGTTAGATGGCAGATTCTAATGACTGTAATCTGGCATCACTTCTCGATGCAAAACCATCTATCATCCCTTTAATATTCATGCGAAATGGTGATTGAAGGCTAAACCATACTAACCCAATTCTATGAGACTGATATAAATACCCATAATGGCTGTTAAGACTAAAGAAACGCTTAGAGGTAATTTTTGATAGTAACGATATATTCCACAAAGCCTAACTTCCTTGCACTTTTTGGAGATACTACCGAGATACTACCACCAATAGGGAACTACCCATCAACGGGTAAGGTGGTAAGAGAAGGGTAGTATCCCAAAAAGTGTGTAAAGGAGGTTTATCTTTGAGTCAAAATTAATCATTTCATTTCATTGTTTTGTTCATCCGTCAGGCGGACATGAAAAACACCGGGGGGATTGGCGTCCGCCCGGG
>NZ_JBHSGO010000045.1:0-24358 GCF_042654485.1 Falsiporphyromonas endometrii
CTGTTTTAGGAGTTCCTGTGAGTCCAATGGTAGCTCCCATCCAAAAATTGGCTGCTTAAACTCAAGAAATGAGAGGTTGCTAAAAAATTAGAGGCTGAATCATTACGAATAATGACACAGCCCCCTTTTATATAAATAAGCTATGACAAAACGGATACTTTATATTCATGGACTCGGCTCCAGTGCCAAAGGCTCTACCGCAACAATACTCAAAGAGCAACTAAATGGCAAGATTGATGTGATTGCTCCATCTTTTAACAACGAAGTTGGATCTTTTGACAATCTTCTTTGCAATATCCGAAAAGCCCAAACAATAATCCAAGATCAAAGCATTGACCTTTTGGTTGGCTCCAGCATGGGTGGATTTACGGCTCTTCACGTGGGAGGAATCCCTACCCTTATCATCAATCCCTGCATGAAACCCAGCGAACACTTTCAAGGTCACCTGCTCCAAACTTCACAAAACGAGCTCGACAAATACAAGATGCTTGAAAGAGAAAAGCCTTCATCATTTCAACAACATCACACCTATGCCCTATTTGCCAAAGATGATGAGCTGTTTTCTTACCGTACATTGTTTGATAATCTTTATAACAAAGATCACTCCAGAATGATTGATGGTTCACACGTCAACTCAAAAAGCCGAGTTGTTGAGGAGATCATCCCCTCAATAGAAAAGTTACTTACATGGTAACAAGACTTTTCATCAAAGACAATTATCTTTGCACAACCAATATCATCCGACCCCAATTACACCCTATCTGCAAAGAGGTGATTGGGTTAAGAAGACTTGGCATGATTCCTTTTTAATTAAACTTAGACAAGATGAAGATAGCAGATATAGATTTAGGAAAGCGCCCCTTACTACTTGCCCCAATGGAAGATGTCACAGACCAGGCGTTTAGACTTCTTGCCAAAGACTTTGGAGCGGCACTCGTATACACAGAATTTATATCTGCAGACGCTTTGATTCGAGATGTGGCAGGGTCTATAAAGAAGATGCAAATAGACAATAGAGAGAGACCCGTAGCCATTCAGATTTATGGTAGAGATGTGGAGACCATGGTAGAGGCAGCCAAGAGAGTAGCCGAAGCCAATCCAAACCTGATAGACCTCAACTTTGGATGTCCGGTCAAAAGAGTGGCCGGCAAAGGGGGCGGAAGCGGCATGCTCAAGACACCGGAATTATTGCTCGAAATCACAAGAAGCATTGTCAAGGCAGTAGAGCTTCCCGTTACGGTCAAAACTCGTTTAGGCTGGGACAGCAACAGCTTAATTATCGAAAGATTGGCAGAAGAATTGCAAGATTGTGGTATTGCAGCCCTTACCATTCATGGACGAACAAGAGCTCAAATGTATCAGGGAGAAGCTGACTGGACTCTCATAGGGAAAGTCAAAAACAATCCACGCATCCATATTCCTATCATTGGAAATGGCGATATCACAACGCCCGAAGAAGCAAAACAAGCTTTCGACCGCTACGGAGTAGATGCCGTTATGGTGGGAAGAGCTTCCATTGGATGTCCTTGGATCTTCGAAGAGATGAATCATTATCTCAAAACAGGTGAAAAACTTCCCCCAATGGGAATAGAAGAAGGGATGAAAATTCTCAAAACAATGGTCAACAACAACATTGAAAAGTTAGACGAAAGAAGAGGCATTCTTCATTCAAGAAGACATATAGCCGTAAGCCCCCTCTTCAAGTCAATACCTAATTTTAAGAAAATGCGAGTAGCCATGCTGAGAGCCAATACCAAAGAGGAGTTGTTTGCTCTTATGGACGAAGCCGAACAATACATCTTAGCTCACATTGAAGAGACCGAATAACAGTCTTTTTTCTCTCGTAATATAAACGACAAAAAGCCCTCATAGCAAAGCTACTACAAGGGCTTTTTTCATACTATTATATCAACCGATTAATTGATATCTATTTAGACTGTTGCATAATGGCGATCTGCCGCGTTTCTTTCGGTAATCGGCTTAGGTCCGTACTTGAGTACGTTTCCTTAGCACTTCCCCTCATCGCCATGCATCTCATCCACTCTTCAAAGTCCCCAAATTAGCTTGTAATTTGAGTGAATGGCACTTTGTGCAACATTCTTCTATTATTGTTTGTAGTTGTACACCAATTGATAGAGTTCACTAATTGCTTTATCAACATTTATGGTGTCCTTGATTTCGGTACTACACATCAGTTTCATTTCGAATGGCTTGAGATCATCATGATATGGCGGTTGCCAATACATATTGTCCAAGAGAACAAATCCATTGCGTTCATAGAAATTAATTCTCCTCTTTGCCAATGGATTATTAGGGATCTCTACTTCAAATATCATTCGATCTCCCCCCATATCTTTCAATTTTTCTAAGAACAATGTACCAAGTCCTTTTTGTCTATTTTCGGGATATATGGCCAAATGCTCCCCATATATAATACCTGAAGGGAATTCCCAATAATTGAAAAAACCTACCGGCTTATCCTCGATATAAATGATATGAGCCCTAAAAGCAGGCTGCTTGGCAATCAAGTCTACCAATTCATCCCATGGTCTTCGCTCTACTCTCGGGAAAGCTGACAGGTACAGAGGTCTCATCAAAGAGTCTGCCAGCTGCAAACTCTTTGGGTCTTGTGCATTAATTCTTAAAAATCTCATATAGATTATTTGTTGTTATTGTTTACAACTTCTTCTGCTCTCTCAACCGCCAAATGAATATGACTACATATATTTTCTTTGCCAATCATCTCCTCGATGCCACCCTTAGCAAGGGTTTCTCTAAGCTCTTGTCTTACTCCGCTGAGAATGATCTTAACATTATCCTTACGACATGTCATAATAAGACTGCTAAGATTGTGAACAGCTGTTGAGTCCATAAAAGGCACCTTTCTCATTCTGATGATTCGCACCTTGGGCTTGTCTCCAACAATATCCATAGCTTCCTCAAAGCGATTGGCAATACCAAAGAAGTAAGGACCATTGATTTCATAAACTTCTACACCCTTTGGTAAAACAAGTTCGTCCTCACTCTCGTTAGATTGCACCACATCATCCTCTCGCTTAAGTGTAAGTTTTTCTTTACTTACTACGATATTGGTTGTTTCTGTCACGCGCTTCATAAAGATAAGCATTGCTATCAACAGACCAATCTCAATAGCCACGGTAAGATCCAGAAGGACTGTCAAGAAAAAGGTAATTGCCATCACCAACATTCCACCCTTATCACCCTTACAAATAGACAAAACCGATCTCCAACCGGACATATTATAAGAAACAATTACCAAGACTCCGGCAAGACAAGCCATCGGTATAAAGTCCATCAAAGGACCAAGGAAAAGCAAAATTAGAAGAAGGACCACCGCATGGATAAGACCGGCTACAGGTGTACGTCCACCATTGTTGATATTGGTCATGGTTCTTGCAATTGCTCCTGTTACGGGTATACCACCAAAGAAAGGAACTACAATATTGGCAGCACCTTGAGCAATCAACTCGGTATTGGAGCGATGTCTATCACCAGTCACACCATCTGCCACACTGGCTGAAAGCAAACTCTCAATAGCCCCCAAAAGAGCTATCGTAAATGCAGATGGGAAAAGAGCTTGTATAGTAGCCAAATCAATCTTTGGCAAATGTGGTGTCGGAATATTTGTCGAGATTGTAAAGCGATCACCAATAGTCTCAATACCCTCTACACCGGACTGTCTCAAGAAATAAGCCAATACAGTTAGAAGAATGATAGAAATCAAAGATCCCGGAATTTTTTTACTCACAAAAGGGGTCAATATAATAATGAGTATACTTCCAAGGCCAAATCCCATTGCCACAAAATCAATCTTAGAGAACTCTTGTATATAGACTTGCCACTTTCCTATAAAATTGCCGGGCACATTATGAATGCCAAGTCCAAATAAATCATTGATTTGCGTCGAAAAAATGGTAATGGCAATGCCGGCCGTAAAACCTACAACGATAGGATAAGGGATAAACTTAATCAATGTGCCAAGCCTCAAAAAGCCCATTAGAAGAAGTAGGACACCGGCTATTAAAGTGGCAATAATCAACCCATCAAGCCCATATTGCTCAATAATACCATACACAATAACAATAAAAGCTCCCGTAGGCCCACCAATTTGGACACTATTGCCACCCAACAACGAAACTATAAATCCACCCAAAATAGCGGTGATAAGCCCTACCTCGGGTGCAACACCGCTCGCGATACCAAAAGCAATGGCCAAAGGCAAAGCAACAATACCAACAATGATACCGGACATAAGATCCGCACTAAACTTTGACCATGAATAGTTGCTAAATACGTCCAGCAACTTAGGACGAAAAACGTTATTTTTCAATTGCATCATTAAAACAGATTTAGACTACAAAGTTAGTCCTTAATTATGGATATCTTAAACTTAAAACCCTTTATATAAGGAATATACAGACAGACTAAGAATCATCAAAATAACAAATAGAACATTTTACCCACCTAAAAAGACCAGATTTCAATATAAGGAAGCCAACACATTTCTATATGACAGCGTTATCGCAATGTAACTAACCAATGATATTTGTTGTTTTCGTTCAAACAAAATAAGTCACTCATTCTATATTAGACCTCTTAAAAAGCAACAAACCATGATAAATATGCCTGAATTAGCTAAATATTGTAAATCAATCAAGCCATTTTTGAGCATAAAAACAGCTCTTTTTTAAGCTAAAAACAGGTTCATTCTGCACTAAAAGCAAGGTTGAGCAAAGAAAAACAGCATAGCGATAAGTTAATTTATGTATAAGTCGTTTTTTATTGACAAGTTAACGACTTAAAAATCGACTTTAAGCTACTTTTTTGGGAGGGTCGCGCGACTTGCAATCCATTCTCGCGCTACCTTGAACCTATACTCGCGCGAGGTTGCACCTGAAGTAGCGCGACTTCGCATGTCAAGGTCGCGCGAGATCAGATCCAAAGTCGCGCGAGAACGGATTGCTTCTCGCGCGAGCTTATTTGTTAAAATAGTACATAAAAAAGCCTGCTTCGTACTAACAAAACAGGCAAAGTGGGCAAGAAGGTCAAGTACCCTTAACCATCTAATACTTTGAATATGGTATAAATAAGTGTTGTTTGAGTCCAATTAGAGCTGCTATATGCAGCAACAATAATTAACATATACAAGCCTTTTATTGTAAGCTTCTCAGCTAAATTAAGAAGACTGTCAGGAAGATTAATATTGATAGTCAGCGGATCTATCATCAGCTCCGGATCATGGAAACACATCATACCGACTTGTGAGGATAATCCTCCAAGCAGCACAACAATCAAAAGTATGGTGAGTAGTATGATTATTTCCATGGCTATTTTATTTTCTTCAGTTACTAAGGTATTAAAAAGCTATCACTTTTGCAATTACGAGTCCAATGACATTACACGCACACGATACTCCTTCTTTTAGCCTCCAAACTCAATACTTCCAAATTTGCTTAAAACTTATGAGGATAACACTTTGTACAATATTCCCCTAACACCCCCTTTTGCCAATAAGTAGTTAAGAACAACATACTATCTCACCAATTATTATTAAAATATCTGCCCATAAATAGCGCAAGTGTGCATAAAAGGACTTATCTTTGCACAAAATACATCATAGTGAGCAAAGTTTATCGTCATGATAGAAAAGAACCTAATCAAATTATATGCTGACAGTTTCTCATCGAATTGGGAGCTCCCCGCTCTTACAAACTATATCGAAAAGAGAACATACTCATACAAAGATGTAGCTACCCGTATAGCTCGATATCATGAGCTTTATAAGAAGCTTGGCGTAGAAGAGGGCGAACATATTGCCATCATGGGAAAAGATACAGCTGAATGGTGCATTGTATTTATGTCTGTCATTACTTATGGTGCAGTAATCGTGCCTATTTTACAGGATTTCAACCCCAAAGATGCGGCTTCTATCCTTACACACTCTGATGCAAAGCTCATATTTATAAATGAAGGTATTTGGAAAGGAGTAAAAGAGGAGCTCAAAGACAGCAAAATAGAAGCTGCCTTTGAAATACAACAAAACAAAATACTCTACAACAATACCACACTTGGATTGAACGAAAACTTCGATCAAATGCTCGACAACTGGCTTCAAGAAGCTTATCCGAGAGGATATCAGCCCAAAGATGTCAAATATACCGATGTGCCAAATGATCGAATGATTATCCTTAATTACACATCGGGCACGACCGGATTTAGCAAAGGAGTTATGCTCACGGCAAACAATATGGCAGGTAATGTAACCTATGCATTTAGGCTTGAGATTATGAAAAAAGGAGACAACGAGCTTTGTTTCCTCCCCCTTGCTCATGCATATAGTTGCGCTTTTAACCTTATGACACCCCTTGCTACCGGCGCACATGTACACCTCCTTGGAAAAATACCATCACCAAAGATTGTGATGAAGGCATTTCAGGAAGTAAGGCCCAATTTGATTATCACTGTACCACTCATTCTTGAAAAGATATATAGAGATGTAATTGCCCCAAAGATCAGCAAGCCGGCTGTCAAGGCTCTTCTTAAGTTCCCATTTGTCACCAATATTATCCGCAAATCAATCCAGAAACAAATGATTGACGGCATGGGTGGCAACTTCCACGAAGTTATTGTAGGTGGCGCAGCACTCAACCCGGAGGTCGAATCTTTCCTTAAGAGGATTAAATTTCCTTTTATGGTTGGATATGGGATGACCGAATGTGGTCCCCTTATCTGCTATGAAAATTGGAGAAACTGGAAACTTCATTCTTGTGGCAAAGCCTTGAAGGATATTATGGAAGTTAGAATCGATATGTCCGAAAGCCACGATGGAAAAGTCGGAGAAATTCAATGCCGAGGAGAAAATGTATGTCTTGGGTATTACAAAAAAGAAGATATTACCAAGGACCTTTTCACAGAAGACGGATGGATGCATACAGGAGACCTCGGAACAATGGACAAAGAGGGGAATGTATTCATCAAAGGAAGATCAAAGACAATGATCTTAGGATCTAACGGTCAAAACATCTATCCCGAAGAGATCGAATCTAAAATCAACTTGCTTCCTTATGTACAAGAATGCCTTGTCGTATCCAGGAATGGAAGGCTGATAGCCCTTGTTTATCCGGACGAAACAAAATACAAAAAAGCAAACCTCTCCAGAGAAGAAGCCGTAAAAATTATTCAAGAAGGCCGAAAAGAGATCAACGAACAAGTAGGTACTTACGAAAAGATAGGGAAGTTTGAGATACAGGACAAACCGTTTATTAAAACGCCAAAACAAAGTATCAAAAGATTTCTTTACAAATAATTTCGAAAGAAATTTGCTTATTTAAGAAAAAGTATATTACCTTTGTAGTGACATGTAGAGAAAACAATAGGCTTTGCATTCTTAGTAAATCAGTAGAGGACAAGAAAAATAAACCATTAGTTTACATTCAGTTAAGACAGAGAGAATAGCTCTAAGTTCTTCTTTCATGTGAATTTGCTTATGGATTTTGGTCTTTTGATTTTGTAGATTGCAAACTTGTTGTATCTTTGTCGTCGATATTAGAAGTATTACTTTAAGATAAATTAAAAAATTATGAAGAAGATTTTCTTTGCAGCTGCAGTTATCGCAGCTTTCGCTTTGACATCTTGTGGTGGTAACAAGACAGAAGAACAACCAGTAGATTCTACAGCAGTAGAAACAACAGTAGATTCAACAGTAGCACCGGCTGAAGAAGCAGTTGCAGAAGACTCTACAGCAAGCGCTGAAACAGAAGAAGCAGTTCCAGCTGAAGAACCAGCTAAGGAAGAAGCTAAGTAATTCTGTCCACAAGACGTTTTCTAATGACATTAGAGAGCGAGGTTGGCATGCCAACTTCGCTTTTTTTGTGCCTATTCTTCCATGCCTCCTAACAAGACTCCAATCCTCAATCTAACCCAACACACGCTCTATTTGCATACATTCAATAAAATCACAACCTTAAGTTTCTAATTGTTTTAGCCATTTGTAATACTTCTTTTTTCAAATCGCCTCATTTATTCTACATTTGTAATATATAACATGCCTTACGGGTGATAAGTCTTTTTCTGACAACAAATAATTAGAGATCATTTCTTGTCATTGTATAGAAGTCTATTGCCCCACTCATTAGGTTTGTTATAAACCTCAAATTTTAAATAAATGAATTATGGCAAATAGATTTGACAGTTCAGATCTTGAAGAGGCAGTCCGCATAATGAGGAATGGAGGCATCATTTTATACCCCACAGATACCATTTGGGGTATTGGGTGTGATGCAACAAATAGTGAGGCCGTCAAAAAAATTTATACTCTCAAGCAAAGAAGCGATTCGAAAGCCATGTTGGTTCTTACCGATCATGACTGCAAACTACCCGGCCTTATGAGAGAAGTCCCCGAGCTTGCGTACGACATTATAGATATGGCAATAAAACCTGTCACCATTATTTACCCAAATGCTCGCAATATTGCTCCCGAACTCATTGCTTCTGACGGAAGTGTCGGTATCCGCATTACAAAAGAAGAGTTTAGCAAAGCTCTTTGCAACAAAATGCGCGTTCCCATCGTTTCTACTTCTGCCAACATTAGTGGGCATCCGTCTCCACACTTTTTTCATGAGATTGAAGAGGAGATTAAAGCACAAGTAGATTACATCGTAAAATATAGGCAAGATGATTTGACTCCATCTTTGCCGTCACAAATCATCAAACTGGATGTAAACGGAGAGGTAAAAGTCATTAGAGAATGAGTCGTACAGCATACCTTCGCTTCAGATACATTTTGTCAGATTGCATAAGTGTAACTCTGTGCTACTTTATCTTCAACTGCATTCGATATACAGTCGAGGATAAGAGTCCGACTTTTGGTGAACTCTATGATTTCATCTTCAATCTGAAAGCCTATGTTGTAGGAATAATTTTTGTACTATTTTGGATTGGACTTTTTGCACTCTCCGGATACTACAACAATGTCGAGAACAAAAGTCGTTTAGACGAATTTCCAACAACAATTATATCTACTATTATCGGCTCCATCATTGTATTTATGGGACTTGTAGTAGATGACGTGGTACTTGACACAAGTGTCTATCTCAAACTCTATTTTTATCTATTCAGCCTAATGACTATTGTTGTCTATCCTATCCGCTTCATACAAACAACAATAGAGATAAAGCGTTACAAGTCACTTCATGAAAGAGACAAAATACTTCTTATCATGAATGACGAAGCCACAAGCCTCCCCATCGAAAAGACCCTTAGAGAAGAGGGGAAAATCATCTTGGACAAAATCATGATACCGACCTCTAATATGCAACATCAAGAGGCAGATATCAACATTCAACAACATATCAATGAGATAGAGACTTGTATCACAAAACGCAATCCGGACATTATAGTTGTATATATAGAAGGAAAGCATCTGGAGTGCTTTAGCCTCCTACTCTATGGTCTGTACAAGTACAAGATACCGATCAAAGTTCCAATGAGAAGTATGCTTTTCGCCGGTGCGAAAGTCAAAGTCAGGGGGATGAAAGGAGAGCCTTTTATTGACCTTACCGACACCAATATGTCTGAATGGGAAAAGAATGTCAAATGGCTTTTCGATAAAATTTGCGCCCTTATTTTGCTCATTATCACAAGCCCGATTATGCTGATACTGGCAATTAGTGTAAAGTTCTCATCAAAAGGCCCCATTATTTTTAGGCAAGAGAGGATAGGTCTTTATGGCAAACCCTTTATGATTTACAAATTTAGGACCATGTACACCGAAGCCGAATGCAATGGTCCACAGCTTAGCAAAGACGGAGACAAAAGAATTACAAAAGTAGGTCGGACACTTCGCAAATATCGTTTGGACGAACTACCTCAATTTTGGAATGTACTCAAAGGAGATATGAGTTTTGTGGGGCCGAGACCTGAACGCTCCTATTATATCAAACAGCTGGTCAATGTAGCTCCTTATTATTACCTTTTGCACAATGTCAGACCCGGCATCACCTCTTGGGGAATGGTAAAGTATGGATATGCCTCTAACCTAAAAGAGATGGAAGAGAGGCTCGAATTTGATTGGCTCTATTATGAGAATATGTCTTTACAGCTTGACTTAGCTGTATTGTGTTATACAATATACACCCTAATTAAAGGAAGTGGCAAATGAATAGAAAGAAAGACAACTTAATGAAACCACAATGGTTTAATCAGATCCTTCTTTGGAGAGAGAAACATATCAGCGAGAAAGTATTTGTCATATTTCTGGCTTTTGTAGTCGGGATATTGACAGCCTTTGCCGCTATTCTACTAAAATTGACCATACATGCCATACAAGAGTTTTGGATAGGCAAATCCATCCATCACAACTACCTATATCTTATCCTCCCGCCTGTCGGTATCTTCATTACGGCTATGTTTGTAAAATATATCGTAAGAGATGACATCAGTCATGGAGTGACAAAAGTTTTGAGTGCCATAGCTCAAAGAAAAAGTCGCATTAAGCCAAGAAACATGTGGGCTTCTTTGGCAGCAAGCTCTATTACGATTGGTTTTGGTGGATCCGTTGGAGCAGAGTCCCCAATTATCTACACCGGATCGGCTGTTGGCTCCAATGTGGGAAGATTATTCAGACTGGAGCAAAAGACCCTTATGCTCTTGGTAGGCTGTGGTGCTGCAGGTGCCCTTGCAGGGATCTACAAAGCTCCCATCACCGGTCTCGTATTTGTTATCGAGGTTTTGCTTATGGACCTTACGATGGCAAGCATATTGCCTCTGCTTGTAAGTTCGGTAACCTCGGCTTCGGTTGCATATATGATCAATGGCTCAGAAGCCATGTTTAAGTTTATTCAGACAGACTCTTTTACAATGGAGAGGATCCCCTATGCTCTTGTTCTCGGCATACTATGCGGTCTTATTTCTCTCTACTTCTCCAAAGTGATGTTCTTGATTGAGGGCAAGCTCAAGTCAATGAAATCTTACACCAAGAAGTTTTTGATCTCGGGGGCCATCCTTTCATTGTTGATTTTCCTTTTTCCTCCATTGTACGGAGAGGGATATGTCACAATAGATTATCTCATCGACGGCAATTACAGCAAACTTCTTGAGGGCAGTCTTATCAGCGGAATGTCCGATTCTTATTGGGTTGTATTTGCCTTCCTGGCATTTGCTCTTTTGGCAAAAGTATATGCCTCCGTCAGTACCAACTCCGGTGGAGGTTGTGGTGGACTATTTGCACCAAGCCTATTTGTTGGGGGGCTGACAGGCTTTTTGTTTTCTACAGCTATCAACTATTTCAACATCATCAATCTACCAAGCAGGAATTTTACTCTAATGGGAATGGCAGGAGTGATGGCAGGAGTGATGCATGCCCCTTTGACAGGTGTATTTTTGATTGCTGAGCTAACCGGAGGTTACAATCTGTTCCTTCCCTTGATGCTTGTATGTATTAGTTCGTTTGCAACAATACGTGTATTCATGCCCCATTCTATCTATTCATTGCGACTTGCCGAAGAGGGAAAACTCCTTACACACCAAAAAGATAAATCCGTACTTCGCCTAATGAATGTCAATAGCGTAATAGAAACTGAGTTTGAATGTGTCAAACCGGAAATGACCTTAGGAGATATGGTACAAGTTATTGGACGAAGCAAAAGAAATGTATTCCCCGTTATCGACGATGACCGCGTTTTGATGGGAGTTGTGCTTCTGGATAATATCCGCAACATTATGTTTAGACCGGAACTTTATAACCGCTTCAGAGTTGAGCGTTTTATGGTATCGCCTCCGGCCAAGCTATATGATACGATGAGTATGGAAGAGATTATGCACATCTTTGATGATACGCATGCATGGAATCTGCCGGTTGTTGATTCAGAAGGGCGCTACCTCGGCTTCATATCGAAGTCAAATGTGTTTAACAATTACCGAACAGTACTTGTGGACACCTTTGAAGGAGACGAATAAAATAAGTTTAGTAAATAAAATAACGATGAGACCATTATGACTCCCGATTTCTTCAAAAGGACTATACATACACCATTTAAGATTGTACAACTTTGCTACCTTCTTGCTTTGTCTTTCGTATACTTCAATATAGAAAGGCTACTATTCTATATATACAATCATGAGTTTTATGCACATCTAAGCACCTCTGAAGTATTTAGGGCATGGATGGGAGGATGGAAATTTGACATTAGTGCCGGAGCATACATCAATCTTCCCGTCGTAGTTATTTGCATCATCGGATTATTTCTAAGCGATCAAGTCTTTTGTAGCAAATGGATGCAAAATATCATCCGGTGGTTGTTCTTCATTCCAAACACCTTGGCGATTATCCTCAACATTGGAGATTGTGGATATTTTCCATTTGTACTCAAAAGAACAACAGTCACAGTATTTCAAGAATTTGCAAACGACTCTCCTATATCTTTATTTCTTTCCCTTGCATGGGATTATTTTGGACTCACGCTGTTGGGTATAATTCTAATTGTACTTCTGTGGTGGATGTCCGGTCGCATTCAATATGCTCCAATCAACAAATCACCTCTCACCAAACGCATAGCTTTTGGTCTCATCGAAACTGCAGCTGTTGCTTTTCTCTTAGTTGGAGCTATGAGAGGCGGATGGGCTCACTCGACAAGACCTATCACACTAAGCAATGCCAGCCTTTATGTCAAAGACACCAAAGACAGGGACTTGGTACTTAATACTCCTTTCTGCATGTTGAGAACCATCAACAAAAAAGTTCTCGAAAAGGTGCATTATCTTCCGGAAGATGAGGCAAAAAAATTGTTTAGCGGGATTTATTCAGCACAGCCAACCGGTGACAAAGACAGCATCTTTGGACAATACAAAGATTTTAATGTCATGATCCTTATTGTTGAGTCTTTTGCAAAAGAACATATTGGAGGATTGCAACAAGACAAGTTTGGCTATACCCCCCATATAGATTCATTGTTAAAATCTCCCGATGTAGTTTACTTTCCTTATGCATTTGCCAATGGAAGGAAATCGATAGATGCCATGCCATCCACCCTTACCTCTATCCCGGCGTTGGGAATAAACTTTGTCACATCTTGCTATTCCGGAGTAAAGCTAAAAGGCATACCAAAAGTTCTTAAACAAAACGGATACAATCACTCCATATTCATGCATGGCGCCCCCAATGGGTCGATGGGATTTGATGCCTTTACCAATCAGATAGGATATGATGAGTATTATGGGTACAACGAGTTTCCAAATGCAAAATCACAATTTGACGGTATGTGGGGAATCTGGGACAAGCCATTCCTCAAGCAAGCTGTCAAAGAACTTTCCGAACGCAAAGAGCCTTGGCTTGGCACACTCTTCACGGTCACCAACCATACCCCCTTCAAAGTGCCGGAAGAAGACGAAGGGAAATATCCAAAAGGCAAACTTGAGATACATCAGACGATGGGTTACACAGACAATGCCCTTAATGAGTTTTTCAAGGATGCCTCAAAACAGCCTTGGTTTAAGAAGACCATATTTATATTGATAGCAGACCACGCATCAGAAACCATCCGTCCGGAATATCAAAGTCTCCCGGGAAGATTTGCCATTCCTATGATATGGTATATACCGGGTAAGCCTCTAAGCCATCTGATCGATACTAATATCGTAACTGAGCAAGCAGACATATTCCCATCTCTACTATATCTACTGGGGATCAAAGATCCTATTGTAACTTCCGGGCAAAACATGTTTGATCCTAACAGCTACCATTATGCACTTATCTATGATGGTGATTACAGAATGATGACCGGGAATAAGATTTACTCAATGAATCAAGAGGGAAAAGTAAAAGAAGAGACAATCCATACGCCTCTGCTACCCAAACTCAAAGGAAATGAAACAACAACGCCACCAAAAGTATTGCCGGCTATCATCCAAAACTTCAATGAAAGATTGATTGATGACAAAATGGTGCCGGCCAATGACAAAGCAAAAATATAAGATGAAGTCACAACTTAGCAAAGATGACCAATCGCTTTAACAGCTCCTCATGCATAAGATTATAAGCAGTTTCTTACCTTTGCACAATATAACTAATGCGTTTCATGGTAGAAATGCATGCCGGATTATAGTAAAAGCTGAATACAATGACAGATAAGAAAAAGAAGATACTAAAGATTATGTGGTCCCTCTTCGGACTGTTTTGGGTATTTGCTCTCATCATATTCTTTATGATAGCAGAAGGTTGGATTGGCTATATGCCCCCGATTGACCAACTTCAAAACCCTATAGATAAATTTGCCTCTCAAGTCTATTCAGCAGAAGGCGAATTGATTGGCTCGTATTCTCAACGCGGTTCCAACCGTATCTATGTCACATATAAGGATCTTTCGCCAAACATTATCAAAGCTCTTGTTGCTACAGAAGACGAACGCTTTGAAGATCACTCTGGCATAGACTACAAAGCTCTCATGAGAGCCGTTATTCTAAGAGGTATCTTACAAGACAAAAGTGCCGGAGGAGGGTCTACCATCACGCAGCAACTTGCCAAGATGCTCTATACTCCCATGACAAAAAATACCATCACAAGACTAATGCAAAAGCCCATCGAATGGGTTATCGCTACTAAGCTCGAAAGGTATTACACCAAAAATGAGATTATATCTATGTATCTCAATCAATTCGACTTCCTATACAATGCGATTGGTATACGTTCTGCAGCATACACCTACTTCGGAAAAACTCCACAAGAACTTAACATTCAGGAAGCTGCGACACTGGTGGGAATGTGTAAAAATCCGGCTCTATACAATCCGGTGCTTCATGGATCAACAGAAAAATCTACCCAAAGACGTAATGTAGTCCTTTCACAGATGGAAAAAGCCGGATACATCACAAAGGCTGAACTGGACTCTCTTAGCAAACTTCCCATGGAGATACATTTCCATAGAGGAAGTCATAAAGATGGTATCGCACCTTATTTTAGAGAATATCTAAGGCTGATGCTTACAGCTAAAAAGCCGGAACGCTCAAACTACGCTTCTTGGCAAGAAGACGACTATATCACAGATAGTATTTCATGGAAAGAAAATGACCTATACGGATGGTGCGAAAAGCATGAAAAAAACCTCTATACTGATGGCCTAAAAATCTACACGACTATCTCCATACCTATGCAGAGATATGCAGAAAAGGCAGTCAAGGATCAGATGAAAGATGTACTACAACCTGCATTTGACAGGGAGAAAAAGGGTAATCCGTACGCCACTTCATCAAGTAATAAAATATCCAAGAAAGAGAAGGAACAAATCCTTTATCGCGCAATGCGACAAACTGAACGTTGGAGAGCTGCTGCTGCAGACGGTTTATCCAAAGAGGAGATTATCAAAACGTTCTACAAACCAAGAATGATGCAAATCTGGACTTGGGACGAAATGAAAGACGTTGAGATGACTCCATTAGACTCTATTTTGCATATGAAGAACTATCTCCGCACCGGTTTTATGGCAATGAATCCTATCAATGGTCATGTCAAAGCCTATGTCGGAGGAATCAACTTCTCTGCATTCCAATATGATATGGTATCTCGAGGACGAAGACAGATCGGTTCGACCATCAAGCCATTCTTGTATTCTCAAGCCATGGTAGACGGTTTGACTCCTTGCACTACTATGGAGCATGTGCCACAAACACTTATCTCACTATCCGGAAAGCCATGGACTCCAAGAGGTCGAGGATCGGGAGGAATGGTTACAATCCAATGGGGACTACAGCATTCGGACAACTGGGTAACGGCCTGGTTGATGGGTCAAACCACACCCCATACATTTGCAGCTCTTCTGAAAAGTTTTGGGCTAATGGCAAGAATCCTTCATCCGGACGTATCCCTTTGTATGGGAACTTGTGATGCTTCTGTATCAGAAATGGTGAGTGCATACAGTACTTTTGTAAACGGTGGCATCAAAGTGGCTCCACTGTTGGTGACTCGTATAGAAGACTCACATGGCAACACGATTGCCAACTTTTTACCAAAAACCAAAGAGGTACTCAATCAAGATGCCGCACTCAAAATGCTTACTATGCTAAGATCAGTTGTTGATGGAGGTACCGGTGGAAGACTAAGATACAGATACAATCTGCAAATGCCTCTCGGAGGAAAAACAGGTACGACACAAAACAATTCGGATGCATGGTTTGTGGGATTTACGCCATCACTTGTTGCCGGTTGTTGGGTAGGAGGAGAAGACAGAAGTATTCACTTCGACTCAATGGCAATTGGCCAAGGTGCAGCGGCTGCACTACCAATCTTTGGCGAGTTTATGCGACTGGTATATCTCGATCCAACTTTGGGATATTCCAATAATGAGCAATTTAACTTTCCTCCCGGGTTCCAACCATGTAATGATATAATAGATGAAGATGTATTTGAAATAACATCGGACAGTACCGGAGGCGATATGGATATGATACCATATTAAATAGCTATTACCTTCGGATATTATCCAATAAATTCATTTCAAACATGTTATAAATATAAGGGGCTATTCAAAAGTAATTTTTGATTCAGCCCCTTATACTACACTTTGTAGAGACTCCTTATAAAAGGAAACAACCTCACAAATCAATAGAATATTATGCGTATGCTTCAGATAGGAGACAAGATTATTAGTTTTGAATTGATAGACGAGTGTTTCGTTTGTGATTATGATGCTTGCAAAGGGATTTGTTGCGTCGAAGGAGATAGCGGAGCACCTTTGGCAGAAGGTGAAGCAGACCAAATAAGACAATTGTTGCCTTTGATACAATCTTACCTCTCTCCAAGAGCCAAAGAAGTTATCCAAAAGCAAGGAGTAAGCTATATTGACGAACAAGGGGACGAAGTAACCTCATTGGTAGATGGTAGAGATTGTGTTTTCACAACATATGATGAACTTGGACGATGCCAGTGCGCCCTTGAAAAAATATACAGACAAGGGAAGTCAGACTTTATAAAACCCATTAGCTGCCACCTATACCCCATAAGAACAGCCAAACTAAAAGTTGGTCTGACAGCTCTTAACTATCAGAAATGGGGGATATGCAAATGTGCCCTTAAAAAGGGGCGCAGCCTAAAGGTGCCTATCTACAAATTCCTAAAAGAACCTCTCATAAGAGCTTACGGCGAAAGTTGGTACAACGAACTATGCGAAGCTGTGGATGTATATCTTCAAGAAAAAGACAAGATTGATAAGTCTTTTGAATCAATGTAATTCATTCTGCTTAGCTAAGACAGCAATATCTTTGAAAGAATAAAAGATCAACTATAAGTCATCGTGACAACACAAGATTATAAATTTGAGGTGTGTGCCAATTCGGTACAAAGTGCATTGGCAGCACAAGAAGCAGGAGCAGATCGAGTTGAACTTTGCCAAGGTATACCCGAAGGCGGCACCACTCCCTCCTTTGGCGATATCAGTACGGCCAGAAAGCTATTAAATAAAACAAAACTTCACGTCATTATACGTCCAAGATCGGGTGATTTTCTATACAATGATTTGGAAAAGAAAATTATGATTGAAGATATAAGGTTGTGCAAAAAGGTTGGTGTTGATGGCGTCGTATTTGGTGGGCTTCTAAGTGATGGATCTATAGATATAGAGTTCATGAAGGCATTGAAGCACGAATCTCAAGGCATGTCAACAACTTTTCATAGGGCATTTGATGTTTGTAAAGACCCTATTCTTGCACTCAAACAAATCACTCAACTCAATTTTGATCGTATACTTACATCCGGGCAGGAAGCCTCAGCTAATGAAGGTATCCCTTTGTTGAAACGACTCGAATCACTCAACAATGGAAATATCATCCTCTTGGCAGGGTGTGGTGTTGGCGAAAACAATATCAAGAAAATCGCAGAAGAGACCGGTATACATGAGTTTCATTTCTCGGCAAGAGAATCCTTCCCATCAAAAATGACCTACAAGAATGACAGAGTGTCTATGGGTGGGACTGTTAGGATAAATGAATTTGCAAATGATATAACGACAAGCGAAAGAGTAAGGAAAATCATTCGGGCTCTACACTAAAAAGGAATATATAATTCACACACATTAAGCTACTTCTTATCAAAATGTGATGGAAGATAAAACTCCTCTGTAAGGGTTTTATACTGATCTGAATAGCACCCATTCTTATCCAAAATACAAAGAGGTTGGTCACTAACAGGCAATGCTGATAAATCAACCCGACGCCACTGTGTCAAACAGCGTTTGGGAGATTTACCCTCTTTTGTGCAAACTGATGTAAGACGAGACAATTCAAATCCGCTCTTTACTGCATGAAGACGCATTCTATCCAATTGATCAAACGGGGTAACCAAAGCAAGAGAAGCATTCTCACCAAGTAAAGATGAGAAAGCAACATCCATCAAAGAATCAATACCAAAGCCCTCAGACTGATGACGAGCCTGAGCCCTTTTGGTATCAGGAGCACAAATTCCATTCGAAAAGAAAGGAGGATTACTTACTATCAAATCAAATTTTTGCTCCAACAGACGGCTATCCGGCTGCATGATATCGCATTTATAAAACTTTACACGACTACAAAAAGGAGATAAAAGAGCATTGTTAGTTGCTGTTGATACTGCTTCAGAATCTATGTCTATACCAATAATATTAGCGTTGGGATAACGCTGAGCCAGCATTAAGCCTATCAATCCGCACCCACATCCCACATCCAAAATCATTGCTTTAGCATCAGACTCATCAGGCCTTGCCCAAGCACCCAACAAAACACCATCGGTACCTATAGGCATAGCACAATGATCTTGCGAAAGAGAGAATTGCCTAAACTCAAATTTTTTGCCATTTGCCATACAATGCAAAGATATATCTCTTATACAAACCCCAAAACATCCTGCCAAAATAAGACGATTTAAACAATTAAGAGATACCTTATTATCCTATGCAAGTTGAGCAACTAAGAGGCTCTATATCTGCTAAAGACCTCACTTTTCTTTTTACTTTCCAGGCTTTTTCTGGAGTAATGATACTTTGAAAGCAAGAATATTGTTATGTATTTGCAGTTAATATGATAAATAATGTAAATTATTATAGCGCATTTTTCATGCTAAATTCAGCCAATTTTGTCCTCAAAAATGGTCATATTTATTATAAAAAGAGGAATTAGGCAAAATAATTAGAAACGGCATATGTTAAATTATATAAAATGGATTTTTAATTTTCCTTTAGACCACTTAAAAATCTACTTTAGGCCGCCTTTTTTGGAAGGTCGCGCGACTTGCAATCCGTTGTCGCGCGACTTTGAAAGTAAACTCGCGCGAGGTTGCACCTGAAGTAGCGCGACTTCGCATGTCAAGGTCGCGCGACAACAGATTCAAAGTCGCGCGAGAATGGATTGCTTCTCGCGCGACCTTATTTGTTAAAATAGCGCATAAATAAAGCCCGTTTCGTACTACAAAACGGGCAAAGTCGGCATGAAGGTCAGGTTACCCTAACCCTCGAACTTAAGATTTTGGGGTTGAATCAGTGCTGTTTGAGCAGCTTTTTTACCATTAGACGCAGCAACAATATTTAACAAATAAGCCTCTCTCTTGACGAGCTTCACAGCCCATGGATAAAGAGCATTGTTAAGATCATATTTGATAGTTACCGAGTCAGAGATTTGTTCTTCGTTGACAAGACACATCTTACCCCCTTGGAAGAACACTCCTCCAAGCGAAATCATCATCAAAAGTATGGTAAGTAATATGCTTATCTCCATGGCTCGTATTTTATCTTAGCGACTAAGATACTAAAAAGAATTCTCTTACACAATATATCCAATCAAAGAGCAAGAATAGCTTTAGATGTTTCGACGAAAGATATTATCTTTGTATGAATAGTAATATTTTACTAAACTGACTAAAAATGGCTTATCAAAGACTATCCGAACATATCAATCAATGTCTGGCAAAAACAGGATGCGTTGTTATTCCCGACCTTGGCGGATTTATTACAGAAGTAATCCCGGCCAGATATGATAAAAATGAAAACAGAGCATACCCTCCATCAGAAGAATTGCATTTTAATGCTGCTCTTTCTCATAGAGATGGTTTGTTAGAAACGGCCTATGCCAATACTTATGGTGTATCGCAAAGACGCGCACGCATTATGTTGGAGGACGATATCAAATCGCTCCGTTCGGATCTTGTTGCAAATAAAAAAGTTATATTGCCCCATATTGGAGAACTTCACTTGAGCAATACGGGAGAACTTTCATTCGAATATCTCGAAGCTACAAAGCGACTTCATTTGGCAAGTTATGGACTTCTACCCACCTCTATGCCAAGACTTATGTTACAACCGGAGAGGGATACAACCAAAACAGAAACTAAGCCTTTAAACAGTAGATACTACTACATTCCTATTCATAAGAAAACACTTTTGACTTCTGCTGCAGTACTTGCTTTTGGAGCTTTGTTCTTGCTTCCTTTCGGGTCAACAAATTCTCAAGACAATTGTGAAGCTGCGTTTATCCCAACCAAGTATGTTGCCAATAGTCTTTGGAAGAATGATAAGTCCGCAACAGCCTTGCCGGTTGAAGCTGTAGATGTACAACAAAAGAAAGCAGAACAGCAAACCGCCCCTAATGTGGCTACAAATGCAGATGAAATGATTAGCAATATCCCCTGCTATCAACTTCCCATCAAGAGGAATGGCTACTTTGTAATTATAGGAAGCTTTAAGACTCGCAAACAAGTCGAAGACTTTATTCATTATGAAAAATTGGATAATAGGAAAGATGTGGGAATCTTAAAAGACAGCTATTGGTATCGAATATATCAAGGAGAATATACCAACAGTAAAGAGGCATATACCAATGCAGCAAAGATCAGCAACGAGGCTTGGGTCTTTAAATCAAAATAAGAGCATCACATATTACAATGAAACATTATACACTCAACGCACACGGTAAGCTAATAGATTTGTCTACACCCCAAGTTATGGGGATTGTCAATGTAACCCCGGATTCTTTTTATAGCGGGAGTCGCATTCATGGTATAGAAGCCCTAAACAAACGAATTGAAGAAATCATCAACCAGGGAGGGACAATGGTAGATGTTGGAGCCTATAGCTCACGTCCCGATGCTGAAGACATATCTTCTGAAGATGAAGCCGGAAGACTCAGACCGGCTCTTCAATTTATTAGGGACAACTATCCAAATCTTGTGGTAAGTGTCGATACATTTCGTGCCGATGTAGCCAAAATGTGTGTTGAAGAATATGGTGTTTCGATCATTAATGACATCTCCGGAGGAGAGATAGATCAAAAGATGTTTGAAACGGTAGCCTCTCTTAAGGTACCATACATCTTGATGCATATGAGAGGGACTCCCAAGACGATGCAAACCCTTTGTCAATACGAAGACATCGCAGTTGAAGTGACAGATTACTTCGTACAGAAGATAGGTAAACTTAGAGAGTTAGGTGTAAAAGATATCATCTTAGATCCCGGATATGGATTTGCCAAGACCTTGGAACAAAATTACCTTCTTATGTCAAAACAAGAAGAGGTTTGCAATCCTTTTGACCTGCCTGTATTGGTAGGAATTTCTCGAAAAAGCATGATATACAAATTGCTGGGCGGAACTCCACAAGAATCACTTAATGGCACATCGATCCTCAACACCTATGCTCTGCT
Source organism: Falsiporphyromonas endometrii (assembly GCF_042654485.1). NCBI lineage: Bacteria > Pseudomonadati > Bacteroidota > Bacteroidia > Bacteroidales > Porphyromonadaceae > Falsiporphyromonas > Falsiporphyromonas endometrii. The sequence goes on from NZ_JBHSGO010000045.1 coordinate 21,670, forward strand.
AAAAGGAACAAACATTTTACGTGTTCATGATGTCAAGGAGGCTGTTGAGGCTGTGCAAATAGTACAAATGCTTAAAGGATCTAACTAATATCATTTTCTATGTGGCTAACCTTTACATTCAAAGACTTTGTCGACATACTGCTTGTTGCTCTGTTTCTCTATTACACATATTCAATATTAAGAAGTTCAGGTACAAAAGCCCTCTTTAGTGGGATAATCTTCTTTGTAGTCCTCTGGATTATCATCTCACAAGTTCTTCAAATGAAGTTGATGGGTGCCATATTAGACAAGTTTATTAATGTTGGATTTCTTTTGATTGTCATTATCTTTCAAGATGAGATAAGGAAATTCTTAGCCACATTAGGTTCAACCAAATGGAGGATATTCAATCAGATATTCCAACGCGACAAAGGGAAAGAAGCCGAAGAGAGGAAATGGGTTGCCCCCGTTGTATTGGCCTGCATGAATATGGCAAAGAAAAAGACAGGTGCACTGATTGCCATTCAGCAGACAATGGACCTTACACCTTATGAATATACAGGGGAACGTTTTCGCTCTGAGATCTCAGCCAGACTTATTGAAAATATCTTCTTCAAAAATTCACCTCTTCATGATGGTGCGATGATTATTGCAGACAATGAGATCAAAGCAGCCGGATGTATCCTGCCGGTAGCCGCTAACACAGACCTAAACAAAGACCTTGGATTGAGGCACCGATCAGCACTTGGACTATCCCAAGAGACCGATGCCAAAGTGATCATCGTAAGCGAAGAGAGAGGTGCCATATCAGTGGCCTATAGAGGAGAGATATTTGTTGATATCACAGTAGATAAATTGCAAGAGATACTCAACACAAGCCCTTCACATATGGTAGGAGCTTAATAAAAACAATACAACGCATTTATGAAAGATATTATCACCCTTATCCGACCTAAACAATGGATAAAGAATATCTTCGTTATCTTTCCCATCTTTTTTGGTCACAATATATATGATCTAAAAACTTGGGGAAACATTGCTATTTTATTCCTTGCATTCTCATTGGCAGCAAGCACGGTGTACGTATTCAACGATCTTTGTGACAAAGAGATTGATAAATTGCATCCGGAGAAAAAGAATAGGCCCATAGCCTGCGGAAGCATCTCCAACAATCAAGCCCAACTTATCATTGTATCCCTAATGGTCTTGTCCGGTTCACTGCTTTTTGCCTTAGGACTGCCCAAGGGGCTTTATGCCGGGTATTGTATCATTTGCTATTTGATTATAAATATCATTTACTCTCTTTGGGGAAAGCATCAACCGGTATTAGATGCATTCTTCGTAGCTTCAGGATTCTTATTGAGAGTCATTTCAGGATGTCTCGTAGCTTCTATCGTAGCATCACATTGGCTATTTCTCATGGTATTCTTTGTTTCACTATTATTGGCTTTTGGGAAAAGATTGGAAGATTTGCTTATTGCCGAAGACAAGAAGGGTGAGCAATCAACAAGACCGGTCGTCAAATTTTATTCCTCCCAATTTCTTTTTGCCACCCTTACCCTAATATCAGCCATTCTATTAGTCTTATACACACTATATTGTGTAGATAGCGAAAGCATCGAGCTACATGGCAAATACCTTTATACAACTATACCCATCGTCTCCCTCGGTATCATCTACTATCTCAGAAGAGTAATAGTAGACAGAAAGTATTGCAATCCCACCGATCTAATCTTCAAAGACCATGGTCTTCAGGCAATAATCATCTGCTGGATTATTCAATTCTACATCATATCCTATGTCATCGCATAAACAAAGATTGGCTATTTTCGACTTCGATGGGACTCTGATAAATGCAGATAGCTTTCCCCTTTTTCTTAAACACGCTACAGGTATTCTTAAGTACCCGATCTTATGTGTCTATTTCTTTATCATCTTCTTAAGCTATAAATTGAAACTATTTCCTGCTAAAAAGGCAAAAGAAATGATGCTTAGATGCGCCATAAAAGGGAAAACAACACAAGAATTGGATCAGCTATGCCAATCTTTCAAAGCAATATTGAACGAAAAAACAAATCCACAAATGATGGATAAGTTACTTTTGCACAAAACAAATGGCGATAAGACTATCATCGTATCTGCATCACCCACAAATTGGATAAAACCATGGGCTGAAGAAAATGGGATAGATATGGTAATAGGAGCCTCTTTCGAAATAATAGAAAACAAAGCCACAGGAAAACTCGATGGAGAGAATTGTAGGGGAAAAGCAAAAGTGAGATACCTCAAAAAACAACTGCCAAGGTTCAAAGAAGAATACGAAACATTTGGCTATGGCGACTCGATTGTGGGTGATAAACCACTACTTGATGAGCTTGATCACGGATGGATAATTAAGTGAAGACAACAAATACATTTGCATAAAACAGATATACCCAATTCTTGCTGTTGTCCGGTAAACTTTTGAAGAAGCATAATAACTCTTTGAGTGACAAGCAATTGTATCCATCTTGGAGTTGTAAGGCTTACCCGCTAATAACATCCTGAAAATCAATGTGTTAATATACTTTTATGGACACTAATAGGTAGTATCCCTAAAAGTGTGTAATTGAAGTTTATCTTTGAGTCAAAATTAATCATTTCATTTAATTGTTTTTCTCATCCGTCAGGCGGACATGAAAAACACCGGGGGGATTGGCGTCCGCCCGGG
>NZ_JBHSGO010000046.1:0-23313 GCF_042654485.1 Falsiporphyromonas endometrii
CGGGCGGACGCCAATCCCCCCGGTGTTTTTCATGCCCGCCTGACGGATGAACAAAACAATGAATTGAAATGATTAATTTTGACTCAAAGATAAACCTCCTTTACACACTTTTTGGGATACTACCTATATCTTCCCTTCGAGTGTGGAGCATCAATTTACTATTGTTTCACAAGAAGCCCGAGTTGCCACAATCTTCAATCTAAATGGTCAAGAAATTATAAAGCTAAACATAGTAAAAGGCAAGACCAATGTAAATGCTTCAAAACTTAGCCCGGGTGTTTACATGGTTCAGCTGGGAGAAAGCCTAATCAAATTCGTAAAAAAGTAATTACCAATTACATTGAATGAGATAAGGGGGCTGCGCAGATAAGCGTAGCCCCCTTTTACTATCAAATTGTTCGAATAAATAATGATTCAAACAATTCCACCATTATCTATTAAACATCAAAAATGTTGATAGAAAAAGATAGTATTAATAAACTATCCTAATGTTCTAAAGACATTTTTGGGTTTAAACTCTATTCCTCTTCACTTGTCTCAAGCGAAGGAGTTGTCATTGACTTTCTTTTGATGGCCTTACTGGCCTTTGTTAACCCGTCAAGTGCATTGTGTGATGCATCTTGGTGGGCCTCTTTCTTATTATAACCGCTGCCTATTCCAATTCTTTTTCCATTGATTACTGCAGCACAAACAAACTTACCTCTGGAAGAACGTGGCTCTTCCAGCATTTCAAATTCAATCTCCAAATGATTTTTCTGAACCCATTCAAGGAGTTGACTCTTATAATTTGTAGTCTCATCTTCCAATTCTTCAGCCATCTCAAGAAAAGACTTCAAAAACTTTTGATAGACAAAGTTCTCTGCTACCTTATAACCTCTGTCCAAAAAAATAGCACCTATCAGAGCTTCAAGTGTATTGCCATAGATATCCGGGCTCATATTACCAATTCGATGTTTTGTATGAATCAGGTTAATAATGCCCATCTCCTCAGCAATCTTATTATTTACAGCTCTCTTGACAAGAGCCCCCCTACGTTTACTCATCATTCCTTCATCCCACTTTGGATACTTAGTGTACAAATAATGACTAACAGAGGTAGCAAGAACAGAGTCTCCTAAAAATTCCAATCTCTCATTATTTGCAAATGTACCATCCGGCAGCTCTACACTACATGAAGAATGGGTAAACGCCAGTTCATAAAGATCATAATCTCTTGGTGTAAAACCCAAAATATCGGGTAATACAGACAAAGGCCCCCTCGGTGTTCTCCAAGGAAGCCTTTTTATAAGTTTTTCTATTCCAAGCATGAAATTTTGCTCATATATTAGACAATAACAGAGTCATGCTCAAATTAGCGATTTTCATACTTCTTGAAGATAACACTTGCATTGTGTCCACCAAAACCAAATGTATTGGACAAAGCAGCTTTAACCACTCTTTTCTTTGCTTTATTGAAAGTAAAGTCAAGATTATAATCAATCTTAGGATCGTTGTCACCCTCTTCATGATTGATTGTAGGTGGTATAATATCTTCATAAACAGACATTACAGACACCATAGCCTCCATAGCTCCGGCAGCACCCAGCATATGGCCGGTCATAGATTTTGTAGAACTGATGCTAAGCTTATAAGCCTGCTCACCAAATACATCTACAATAGCTTTTGATTCTGAAATATCACCTACCGAAGTTGAAGTACCGTGAACATTGATATAATCGATATCCTCCGGCTTCATCCCGGCATCCTCCATCGCATTATTCATAACAAGTCTTGCACCCAAGCCTTCCGGATGGCTTGCAGTCAAGTGATATGCATCGGCTGACAAACCGGTACCTACAAGTTCGGCATAGATACGAGCACCACGAGCCTTTGCATGCTCGAGCTCTTCTAACACCAAACAACATCCACCTTCAGCCATAACAAAACCATCACGACTTGCGCTAAATGGTCTGGAAGCTGTTTCGGGGGAGTCATTTCTTGTAGACAAAGCCATCATAGCATTAAATCCACCTACACCGGCTGCACAAATTGGAGCTTCGGCACCACCAGCCACAATTACATTTGCTTTGCCCAAGCGAATAAGCATAGCAGCATCTATAAGTGAGTTGGTAGATGAAGCACATGCAGATGCAGTAGAATAGTTAGGACCATGAAAACCATACTTGATGGACACTTGTCCTGCTGCAATATCCGAAATCATTTTCGGAATAAAGAACGGATTAAAACGAGGTCCAAATTCAGGATCATACTCCATGACTTCATGCTCGAATGTATTTAATCCACCAATACCTGCAGCTATGATAACCCCTACACGATTCTTATCAACCTTTTCAAGGTCAAGACCGGAATCCTTAAGACTCTCATCAGAAGCAACCATTGCAAACTGTGCATAACGGTCAAAACGTCTTGCTTCTTTGCGGTCAAAGTAATCCAGTACATTGAAGTTTTTAACTTCGCAAGCGAACTGAGTTTTAAACTTAGACGCGTCAAAGAGAGTGATCGGTCCGGCACCACTTTTACCTGCGATGAGGTTTTGCCAAGTTTCGGGAGCTGTATTACCAAGAGGTGTTACAGCTCCGAGACCGGTTACTACTACTCTTTTGAGTTCCATATAGCTTGTGATAAATTAAGCTTGATGATCCTCAATATATTTAACTGCGTCACCAACAGTTTTGATTGTCTGAGCGTCTTCGTCCGGGATTTGTAGATTGAATTCCTTTTCAAAATTCATGATCAACTCAACGGTATCGAGAGAATCCGCACCAAGGTCGTTGGTAAAGTTAGCTTCCATAGTTACTTCTGAAGGCTCAAGGTTGAGCTTTTCAACGATAATGTCACGTACTTTTGCTTCAATTTCTGACATAACAATTACTATTAATAGGATTAAACAATAATCTATATTTGTGATGAATCATCCTAACTGCGGACAAGACACCCACTATACAGCACTTCAATGCTACAATGCAAATCAGTATAAATGTATGTTTTATACCATTAGCTTGCTTACATTTGTAGGCAAAGAAACAAACTTTTAATTGAATATCTACTATATTCGACCCCAAAAGTACAGAAATTTTGCACACAAAGCACAATTCTGTGCATTTAACAATGAATTCATATGAAAAATATTGTCATTTTTGCCTCCGGAGAGGGTACAAATGCCGAATGCATTTGCCGTTATTTTGAATCATCTAAAGAGGTACGCGTACGCGCGATTATCTGCAATCGCAAAGAGGCCGGCATTTATAATCGTGCCAAACGTTTAGGTATTGCCATCCACTATTTCAACAAATCCTCTCTTGAGAGCCCTGAGCTTTTAGACCTTTTGGCATCTCTAAAAACAGACCTTATTGTTTTAGCCGGTTTTATGTGCCTTGTGCCAAAGAGCTATTTCAATCTATACAAGCATAGGATTGTCAATATCCATCCTGCTCTTTTACCAAAATTTGGAGGTAAAGGGATGTATGGCGACCACGTTCATGAAGCAGTCATCAAGGCTCAAGAACCCATCAGTGGCATCACAATTCATGTTGTAGACGAACAGTATGACCATGGCCGAGCTCTTTGTCAAGCCACCTGTCCGGTTACTTCGGATGATACTGTCGATACCTTAGCTGCCCGTATTCACAAGTTGGAGCATAGATATTATCCCACCACTATCGAACAATATTTGACCGAATTGGAAGCAACCCGATAACAACGCATGTTCCCATGAAGTTTATCCAAAAAGTTTGGCAGATTCTTTTAAACTATTCCAAGTGCATCAATCGCTTTGAAGTAAGTTCGTTTCACAAAAAATACAATGAAGAGATCGTTTTCTTTTGTATCTTATTTGTATTGTACCTCGCTCTCTCGACCTTTGCTTTTCATCAATTAAAACATGAATTGCTAAGTATTACTACCGATAGCCCTATCAATGGCAGTATGCTTGGCTGGGACAGTTATAAGTTTTTTAGGCGTGCAGGAGGCTCTTTTGACATAGCCCACCCTATAGTAGCCCCAATACATATACTGTTGTATCCTATCCTATTTGTCATAGGTATGCCCTATGGATACTACTTCCAAATTGTACTTATGACTACATTGGTAACTCTGAGCTGCACCGCGATATTTTCTTTTGCAAGAAGGCTTCGCAATTTGTCACGGACAAGCAGTGCCCTTCTTAGTCTCCTAACGGGCTCCTCTTTTACCGCATTATCTTTGACCTTCAATCCTGAGTATTATCCATTTTCCTTATTAGTCCTCACCCTATCCCTATGTTTTTTATATAGAGACCAACTTAAGTACGATCGTTACCGTATTCGCACTTCCTTGTTTTTTGGATTTTGCAGTGGAGCTCTTACACTTACCAATGTTGCCAAACCAACCCTGGCTTTACTTTTCAATAAGCCATTCAAAAAATATTTTGGCTATGCCGCAAAATTCGCAGTTGCTTTCACATTGTTAATCGCAGTCATCGCAACGATGTACAGCATAAAGTCACGCATAATGACAGGAAACTATATCGACTTTGCATACGAAATTGAAGATTATTCAACATGGATCAAAAATACCCATATCAACCCCTTCGACGCTTACTTCTCCCAAGCAATCATTGCTCCCAAACTTAAACTCCAAGAGATATACAATGAAGTCGTCTATCGTCCGACTCCATATTCGGGGGCTCTCAGACTAATCAGCGTGGGATGCATTGCGGCTATCATAGGGCTCTCCATGATAGGTATATACAGAAATATAAATAACCGTTTTGTATATCTCATATTTGGGTATCTGTGTGTAGATATTTTTGTAAACATAATCTGCAAGTATGGCCTCAATGAAGCCATCATATTTGGAGCACATTGGATCTCTGTACCCTCCTTCTTGATAGCTTTGGCATATCCTGAGTCTACAAATGATCAAAACAAACGATTACAAACATATCTGATAGACACCATTCTTTTTATTCTCATTGCCATCCTTCTCTATGCCAATTTATATCAACTTTTTACGACTGTACTAAAATAAAAGTGCATTCTTCATATCTGCTACCCAATAAATTAAAATGCACTAATACATTGAATAATGTCAGGGAAAAGAGATGTTTCTAGCATAAAAAACAATGGACATTTTCACTTAAATCACGCCTAATTGTATAAATAATGTAAAATTATTTCGGGCGTTTTTTAGTCTGTAAGTAGCCTATTTTGAACCTCAAAAATGCTATTTATACCGCAAAAACAAACAGAAAGGATAATCTATCAGTGGCGTCGAGTGTTAAATTATATAAAAGACAATTTTCATTTATCTTTCGACCACCTAAAAATCACTTTCAGGCTGCCTTTTTTGGAAGGTCGCGCGACTTGCAATCCATTCTCGCGCTACCTTGAACCTATCCTCGCGCGAGGTTGCACCTGAAGTAGCGCGACTTCGCATGTCAAGGTCGCGCGAGATCAGATCCAAAGTCGCGCGAGAACGGATTGCTTCTCGCGCGAGCTTATTTGTTAAAATAGCGCATAAAAAAGCCCGTTTCGTACTATAAAAACGGGCAAAGTCGGCAAAAGGTCAAGTTTCCCTAACCCTCGAATTTGTAAATTTGAGATTGAATAAGTGCTATTTGAGTAGCTTTTAAAGCATCAGTCAGGGCAACAGTATTTAACAAATAACATCCTCTCATGACGAGCTTCACAGCCCAATGATAAAGAGGTCTTTTCAGAATATATTTGATGACCACGAAGTCATCGATTTGTTGCATGTCATCAAGACATATCTTACCCTCTTGAAGGAATGATCCTCCAAACGAAATGACAACCAAAAGTATGGTAAGTAATATGCTTATTTCCATGGGTATAGATATTTATTCACTGCCTAAGGTACAAAAAAGGATGCTATCTCGCAACGGCCAATTGACAATCAAGACACCAAACAAATCGGAAAAATACTTGTTATCTAAAAACTTGCCATCCGGATTTTAGATATACCGAACAAGACAGAATATTGATTCTAACGAGGGGTTGTGTCAAAAGCACAGCCCCTCATTTATCATGTTACTTATAGATTAATAATCAAGTTGATAAAGTTCTAACCTAAAAAATGATAGAAGTAGGCAGCAAAATAAGTATCTTCGCAGAGTATAACTACTAAAAGAATAACATTTGCTAATGTGTGCTGAAAGTCAAATTAATGCAGGAAAAGGATTCGTTTCACAAAGTTCGCTACGACGTTCTTTCCTTAAATTTATCACCAAAAAGTGGTATGCATTTTTCATTTCCATCGTTATCTTCGGAGGCTTGTCCATTGTCTTAAAATCTAAGTTGCCGGCTCCCATGCAGGCATACTATATGCATATTAGGCCCAATCTTGATGAAATAAAATCTCCCTTAGGATATATAGCCTTGGACCAGACTTCTCAGCTACCAATTTGGACTCAGAAGAATCTCTTCAACAGCAATCTGATAGCTGCATATATCAATGCTACCAGCACATTAGATGAAGCCATCGAAAAATGCAACGGCATGGTAACCTATACCAAAAACGATCTACTTTCGTCCAAAAGTATATATACCAAAAGGCCTTTTAATGTATTCTTCAAAAATGCCAATAAACAACTAAATTGTTCCTTTGACGCCGTAGTGTCAGAAGATGGTATTGACGCAAGCAATTTTGTCGAGACAATTGAAAAGAAGAAATATAAAAACAAAGAATCTCTTCACATTCCCTTCAATAAGGAGGTACATACTCCCGTCGGTAAGATTCTTGTAACACCTAACAAGGGGAACAAAAAGATTGGAAAGATTAGAGTAACCCATACTCCACTTTCTTCGATAACTATTCCTTTAGATGCAACATTGGAAGTTTATAATGATGACGGGGTAATCAATTTGAACATCGAAAGTGAAAAAGATCCTGCCTATGTTATAGGCATCCTCAATTCTCTTCTAAATGTAGTTTCAGAAAAAATCACTAACAATTCGAGAGAAGCAATCAAACAATCACTTACCCAGGCAGAAAAGGCTTTAGAAAAAGAGACCAATCCTAAAACCAAAGAATATCTTATGGAGGTCAAAGAGAAGTTAAGAATTGATCTTGAGGGAATTCAAGATGAAAAACCAATCATCGTTATTGACCAGCCAAGAATGGCAGCAAAAGTATTTGACCCCAAGCCACATATTACCTATATCTTACTTATAATAGGACTCTTAATACCATTAATTTATTATTACTACCAACTGGTGGGAAGACATAAGTTGCTGGTACCGCAAGAGGCTGTCAATAGGCTTAACTCAGACTATATGGGATTGATAGAATCCAAAAGGTCCGCAAAACATTTGTATTCTTTAGACAGAAGTATCGTCTCAATGAAACAAACAATCGAAAAGACCGGACACTACAAATGGTGTGTGGCCCCTATTTCTTCAATAAACAGCGGATTGATAGAACAAATAAAAGAAGCACTCGAGAAAAGAGGGCAAAAGACCATGGTCATATCAGGGGAACAATTGTCTGACGACAAACTGCAACAACAGATCAACGATAATACAAGTAAAAAGATCCTCTCTATAATCTATTTCGAGTCTCCACTCAAAAACAATGAACTTCTTGCAAAGGTACAATCGGACGATGCCATACTTTGGATTGCAAGAACCTATATAGACAAGCTGGATCAAATGTCCGAAATAGCCCAATTGTTTGACAAACACAATGGTCTACAATCCGTGCTTGTAACGTTTTAAAAACCATATAAAATCTGACTATTATGTCTATCATCAAAAGTCTTCTGGACACAGACCTATACAAGTTCACTACAAGTTATGCATATGCAAAACTTTTCCCAAGAGCAATGGGAGAATTTGTTTTTATTGATCGCGATAAAGTTCAGTACCCGGAAGGATTCGACTTGCTGGTTAAGGATGAATTACAGGCGATGGCTAAGATTGCGCTTACAGATGAAGAGGCTGCATTCTTAGAACGAGAAATGCCTTATATCCCTCCTATTTATATAGACTTCTTGAGAGGTTACAGATTTGATCCGGATGAAGTAAAAGTATCACTGGACGAAAACAGAAGGCTTCAAATCTCCGCTGAAGGACTTCTCTATCGCATCACTCTGTGGGAGACACCCATCTTAGCCCTTGTAAGTGAATTGTACTATAGAGTGACTCAACAAAAACCCGATATGGAGTACACCAAAAGGGTCATTGTCGAAAAAGCCGAGAAGATGAAGGCGCACAATGTCGTTTTCTCCATGTTTGGTATGAGAAGAAGGTTTAGTCTGGAAATCGAAGACTTGGTAACAAAACTTCTAAAAGAGCATTCCGGTACAAACTTCTTTGGAACAAGCAATATGTACCTTGCCATGAAACATGGGCTTAAAGTTAGCGGGACACATCCACACGAATGGATACAGTTTCATGGAGCCATATATGGATATAAAATGGCCAACTATATGGCTATGGAACATTGGATAGATGTTTATGACGGAGATCTTGGGACAGTTCTTACGGATACATATACAACAGATGTTTTCATGAAAAACTTCTCTAAAAAGCATGCCATGCTTTTTACCAGTCTGAGGCATGATTCGGGAGATCCTATTCTATTTATAGATAAAGCTATCAAACGCTATATCGAGCTTCGCGTAGATCCCAAAATAAAGTATCTGATATTTTCTGACAGCCTCAATGTAGACAAGGCTATTCGTATCAAGGAGGCATGTGAAGGGAAAATCAGAGCCAGCTTTGGAATAGGGACTAATTTTTCGAATGATGTTGGCAACAATGTTAAGCCGATGAACATTGTCATGAAACTCTGGAAATGCAAAATGACAAAGAAAGAGACCTGGCACAATTGTGTTAAGCTTAGCGATGTAATAGGTAAACATACCGGAGATCCTCAAGAATTGGCCCTGGCAATGCAAACACTGGATATCTCACAAAAGATATGATCACAGAAAAAAAACTCAAGAATATCGGATTGTATTTAGGTTCGTTCAATCCCATTCATATTGGACATATGGCAATAGCCAACTATGTTGCCAACGAATGTGGATTAGACGAAGTTTGGCTGTTACCCAGCCCTCTCAATCCTCTCAAAACTCAAAAAGACTTGCTCCCATATGACTTGAGATGCGAAATGATCGCCAAAGCAATTGGCGATGATCCTCGATTCAAATTAAACCTTCTGGAACAACGTCTTCCCTCGCCCCACTTTACCGTCCATACACTTCAAGCCCTTACGGTCCTTTATCCGGAGTGTAAGTTTTTCCTCATCGTTGGAGGAGACAATTGGACCTCTTTTAAACAATGGCATGCATACAGCAGAATCATGCTATCTTGGGACCTTATTGTATACCCAAGGCCCAAGGATATAATAGACAAATCAGCACTCCCTCATAGTGCTATATATCTTGAAGATGCTCCCCTATTTGATATTTCAGCCTCTACAATAAGAGAGGCATATCTAAAAGGAAAAGATTTGAGACATTGGCTTCCCAATCCTGAATATTGGAATAAAATAAGCGCACTACAACAACAGAGTCAAACAAGCTGAGAAGACTTGATAGACTCTTAAACTTCAAAAGACAGAAATGATTGTATACAAAACCAATAGTAATCCCACATCCATACTCATTCCGGAATGGGAACATGTAGGAGCAGTATTGCTATCTTGGCCACACAAAGATTCAGACTGGGCATATATGCTGGATGAGGTAACGCAGTGCTTCGAACATCTGGCCCTAACAATACTAAACCATTCGAATTTGATCATTGTTACTCCTTCAAAAGAAATCATTCCACAATCTGTGACAAGGTTTGAAGGAGAAAAGTTGAGAATCGTCATAATGCCCACAAATGATACATGGGCAAGAGATTTTGGTCCTCTGTCTTTGAAAAACAACGATGGATCATACAGTTTGGTTGACTTTGGCTTTAATGCATGGGGACTAAAGTTTGCATCTTGTTACGACAATAAAATATGCCGAAATCTATTTGCACAAAAAGGTATTTGGGACAAAGACATAAAGACGGTATCCAGACTTGGTTTTATATTGGAGGGTGGAGCTATAGAAAGTAATGGATGCGGCACAATTTTGACAACGGCTTCTTGCATCTTCGAAGCAAATCGAAATCCGGAGCTATCCAACGAGGAGATTTGCCAAATATTATGTGATGAACTTGGGGCAAAGAATCTAATTGTTTTACAACATGGGTCGCTTAAAGGGGATGATACAGATGGTCATATCGACACACTTGTTAGGATATGCGACCAAAATACAATTGCTTATGTACAAGCTCCAATCGATACCTCAGATGAACATTTTGAGGAACTCAAATTGATGGAAAAGGAATTGAAAGAATGGGCTGCAAAAGATCACCTCAAATTGATTCCTTTGCCTATGGCAGAGCCCGTATATGATGAAGACGAACTCAACTATAGATTGCCGGCTACCTATGCCAACTTTCTCATATTGAATGATGCAGTGTTATTCCCCACCTATTCCAGTCCCAAAGACAAAGAGGCAGAAAAAGCTCTAAGAAAATGCTTTCCATCGCACAAAATCATTGGTATCGAGTGTTCAGCTCTCATTAGACAACACGGAAGTTTACACTGTGTCACTATGCAAATACCATCGCCACTACTCAAGGATAAATGAGAATAAGATTGTACCTTTACAAAAGAGATAATACGATTTTATATGAAAGTAGGCATTATACAACAAGCAAACGGCAAAGACATTCATGACAATAAGACAAGGCTTGGCCGATCGATAAGAAAAGCAGCCGAGATGGGAGCTCAGCTAATAGTCCTTCAAGAGCTTCACAATAGTTTGTATTTCTGTCAAACAGAGAATGTAGAAACATTTGACTTGGCCGAACCGATTCCCGGTCCTTCAACCGATTTTTATGGCAATTTGGCAAAAGAGCTTAAAATTGTATTGGTAACATCGCTCTTTGAGAAAAGAGCTCCGGGATTATATCACAACACAGCTGTCGTTTTTGATTCGGACGGATCTATAGCGGGAAAATATAGAAAGATGCATATTCCGGACGATCCGGCTTATTATGAAAAGTTTTATTTCACCCCCGGGGATATCGGGTTTGAGCCAATAAAGACATCTATCGGCAAATTGGGCGTATTGGTATGCTGGGATCAATGGTATCCGGAGGCTGCAAGATTGATGACTTTAAAAGGTGCCGATATGCTTATCTACCCTACGGCAATAGGCTATGAAAGCTCGGATGAGCCGGACGAGCAGTTGAGACAAAGAGAAGCCTGGCGTCTTGTTCAGCGAGGCCATGCAGTAGCCAATGGGCTACCTGTGATAAGTGTCAACAGAGTGGGCAAAGAGGAAGATCCGTCTCAACAAACCAATGGAATAACCTTTTGGGGATATAGCTTTGTCTCCGGTCCTCAAGGGGAGTTGCTTCTGGATTGTGATGGCAAAGAATGTGTCAAAGTGGTAGATATTGATTTGAAGCATTCTGAAAATGTCAGGCGCTGGTGGCCGTTCTTAAGAGACCGAAGGATAGATTACTTCGGAGATATTACAAAAAGATTTATAGATTAATCTTTCTCATAATAATACAACACTAACAAAGACAACAATATGGAAATCGGAGATATAGTACCGGATTTAATAGGTGTAGACCAAGATGGTAAAGAGGTAAAAAGATCAGATTACCCGGATAAGAAGATTGCTCTTTACTTTTATCCCAAAGACAACACATCCGGATGCACAGCAGAGGCATGCAGTCTTAGAGACGGGTATCAAGACCTCATTGATGCAGGATATCAAGTCATAGGAGTAAGCAAAGACTCTGCAAAAAGTCATAAAAACTTTATTGCCAAGCACAACCTTCCATTCCCTCTCATTGTTGATGAAGACACGTCTCTAAATCAAACATTCGGAGTATGGAAAGAGAAGAGTATGTATGGCAGAAAATATATGGGGACAGAGCGCACAACCTTTATTATTGATACAGATGGCAAAATCATCCGGATCATAAGAGGTAGAGAGGTTAAGACAAAAGACCACGCTTCACAACTCCTGAACCTATAACAGATAATCAGAAATTCAAATATGGAAGAAAAAGAAAATAAATCGGCACATGTGCAACCTAATGAGCAAAAACTAAAAGCTCTAAAGCTTGCCATGGAAAAAATAGAAAAGACTCATGGTCGCGGGTCTATTATGAAACTTGGAGACGAAAGCATTGAAGACATCAGCGTTATTCCCTCCGGTTCTCTTGGCCTGGATGTAGCATTGGGTGTAGGTGGCTATCCAAGAGGTCGAATCATTGAAATTTATGGTCCGGAGTCTTCCGGTAAAACAACCCTTGCCATTCATGCCATTGCCGAAGCTCAAAAACAAGGTGGACTGGCAGCCATTGTAGACGCAGAACACGCTTTTGATCGAACTTATGCTGAGGCACTGGGTGTAGATGTCGACAACTTATGGATATCGCAACCTGATAATGGTGAGCAAGCGTTAGAAATTGCTGAGCAACTTATCAGATCTTCAGCTATTGATATTATTGTCATTGACTCTGTTGCAGCCTTGACTCCCAAGCAAGAAATTGAAGGAGATATGGGAGACAACAAAGTGGGCCTTCATGCCCGTCTTATGTCTCAAGCACTGCGCAAACTAACCGGAGCCATATCGAAATCAAACACAACTTGCATCTTCATCAACCAACTAAGAGAAAAGATTGGTGTATTGTTTGGCAATCCGGAAACAACGACCGGAGGTAATGCCCTAAAGTTTTATTCTTCTGTAAGATTAGATATTAGAAAAAGCACTCCAATAAAGGATGGAGACAATATCATAGGGCACTTGACAAAAGTCAAAGTTGTCAAGAACAAGGTGGCTCCTCCATTTAGAAAGGCCGAATTTGATATTATGTTTGGTGAGGGTATCAGCCGGTCAGGTGAGATTGTTGATCTTGGCGTCGAATACGGCATTGTTACAAAAAGTGGTTCGTGGTTTAGCTATGGAGACACAAAACTTGGTCAAGGACGTGATGCCGCCAAGCAAACCATACAAGATAATCCGGAACTTGCCGAAGAAATCGACAAAAAAATCATTGAAGCAATTCACGCTCCAAAAGAAAAATAACAAACATTCCAAGAGACTAATTTTGAATATCACAAAATATAGAAGTTGTTTTGACTTTGTATGATGCATTTACTTTATTATAAAGTCCAAACAATTTCTAAGTCTCTTGTTTCTCATAAACTCCCCAAAGAATTAGGGAGCAATATCAAACAACAATCTCTGTAGTATTCTCTATCATATCCGGTTAATAATTGACCATCCACTCTTAATGGATAAAAGGGGTAAAGGATAAAAAGGACTTACTCACATATAATATTCACCCAACATTAAGTCCATAACAGCTTTCCATTTATATAGTCTTCTAAAGGAAGATTGGGTTATCCGGATCGAACAAAAGTTTGCTACAGATCAAAGGAATAACAATATGAATAAGGGTGATTATAACATAAGTTTTCAACGTTATGAATATGAAGCAGTCTTTAACAAGGCAGCTGAGTATTTAGCACCCTATTTTGACCCTTTATGGTTAGATTCTGTGTGCGGAGATGAAGGCTGGAAACCAATGGTTATTGAATTTAACAATGGACATAAATTGCTTTTCCCATACTATTCTCCAACAGAGAATCATCTTAGCCAACCCCCCTTTACACAATTTATAGGACCCCACATCATCCCTTCTGACAGGACAGAGCTTACCTTCTCTGATAAAAGAAATGCAATGATGGTGCTGCTGAAAAACCTTCCTCAAAAAAGATCCTATTACTTACAAACATCTCCTCAGTTGACAGACTGGCTACCATTCAAATGGGAGGGGTTTGAACAAACCACCAGATATACCAATATCTTATATCTAAACTCTCCTAACGAAAAACTTGTGGCTCAACAATGCAACCAGCTATTGAGACGAAAAGTAAGATCTGCCAAGAGAGAAGGTTATCAACTTATAATAGATGCAGATGCCAAAGACTTGATACCTTTAGTCAATCTATCATTAATGAGATCTTCAAATGAAAAGATAAATTATGAAGAGCGACTAAAAAACTTGGTAAGAACATTCAAAAAGCAAGGCAAAGGATGCGTCTATATTGCTACGAAAGACACCCTGGACAATGCTGATGCTGCAGTCTTTATGGTTAGAAGCGGAAGGCGCACATACTATATGGCCGGAGGACAGAGTCTTGAAAAGAGTAAAAATGCATTGGCATTTTGCCTCTATCAAGCTATTTGCAATGAGATTAGCCAATTTGGAATACAAGAAGTTGATTTTGAAGGGTCTATGATCAAAGGGGTTGAGTTTTTCTTTAGAAATTTTGGGGCGATACAGACACCGTATTTTGCTTTATCAAAAGGTAAAATGGGATTTTGGAGTCGCCTTAAGAGGAAGTTTAATACTAAATAACTTATATATATGACAAAACTAATTATTTTCACAGCACCCTCCGGTACCGGTAAAAGTACAATCATTAAGGAGTTGTTTAAACGCTTACCCGAATACAACTTCCATTTTTCTATTTCTGCAACAAGTAGAGCTCCGCGAGGATCCGAAAGAAACGGAGTGGAATATTACTTTATCAGCCCTGACGAATTTAGACAGAACATTAAGGAAGATCGTTTCATTGAATATGAAGAGGTATATAAGGACACCTATTATGGAACTCTCAAAACTGAAGTGGACAAAAGGCTCGAAAACAAGGAAAACCTAATCTTCGATATTGATGTTGCAGGAGCAATGAATATCAAGAAACAATACAAGGATAGGGCTTTGGCTCTGTTTATTATGCCCCCTTCAATAGAAACTCTAAGACAAAGATTGGAAGATCGAGCTACAGACGCACCAAAAGTTATTGAGATGCGTTTGGCAAAAGCAGAAAAAGAGATGTCTCAAGCAAAGAAATTTGATAAAATCATCACCAATGATGACTTAGAGACTTGCTGTAAAGAAGTTGTAGAAGTTATCAAAGATTTTATTGGAGAACCAGAGAAAGAGGAAGATACGGAAGAAGATGAGAAGTAATACAAACTCTTTTGGTATGGTCGTTGAATAGCAAAAAAACACTGCAAATCAATATTCAATCATCTGATTTCAACCGGTTATTTTAACCATTAGACGAGTGGGAATCCAAAAGCTTTTAATTATCTCACTCCACAACAATTTAACTCAGAAGCTGTTTTGAATATATCAACAAGACAACATATCATGGCAATTATTTCTCGTATCGTTCTGAAATGTCGTCTTGTTGTGTTTAAATCGGATGTATCTTTAGAAAAAGCTTCATCTACAAATGCCGTTTTGAAACTGCTTTTGGACGGAAGCCAAAGACTTTACCAAATAACTCCAATTCAACTTATACACAGAATAACTTGAGCATCTTGCTCAGATAAATACAAAAACTATTCAAAACAGCTTCTTATTAAAGCTTCTAGACAAAAAGTTGGCCATTATGAGGGCATTAACAGAAGAAAATAATAACTTTGTATAAACTCAAAATGTCATTGAATCAAGTAGAGAATAATCTTCACTGATTTCAAAACTTATTAGATGATTGTTGGGCTTATTTTAACTTCTTTATGTCTCTATTTTGATTTTTCACAGAATAGACATTAAAATTTGGATTGAAGCGCTTTGATTGATTAGAGCCGGATGTGGCTTTACAAAAGAGGTTGCATTAATAGAGTTATTTCGAACCGTTTTGTATTTAATCAAAGAGCAAGTCATTCTCAATTTTAATATCTTATTTTTCGGTAAACAGGTAGCATCACAATCAAAAGTAAGCCTTTTGGAAAGGTTTTCTTTTATAAATGAAGTCTTCCATACTAAAAATGACAAGAGATTAATACAAAAACTGTAGTAAAAGGTCCTTTTCCCTTCTATTCACAAAAAATTCCCTACGTAGCAATACTTATAAATAGTAGAATTGGCAACAACATAAGAAGCAAATCATAAATTATTCAATAATATGTTCGAAGTTAGTCCGTTACAAAAGCTAAGGTCTCAATATTCCCCTAAAATTCCCAAAGCACTCAGGTGTGGTTGGAAAGTTATAAAAGGAGCTAATACTCAAGCTGAAAGGGATGGAGGCCAAATTAAGGAGATGTTTCCACATACGTATGGATTACCGATGATACATCTTGAAGAGGGTGAGATGGTAAATGCTCTCAAAGATGGAATTAATATCGGTGTAATCCTTTCCGGTGGACCGGCTCCCGGCGGGCATAATGTCATCACAGGGCTTTTTGACGGGATTAAACAATTGCACGAATCAAGCAAACTTTTTGGATTCCTAATGGGTCCCGACGGGTTAGTTAACCATAATTACATAGAAATCACCAAGGAGATTGTCGATAAGCATAGAAATACCGGTGGTTTTGATATGATTGGATCGGGAAGAACAAAATTAGAAAAGCCCGAGCAATTTGATCGTGGTATTGAGATTCTTCACAAACTCAACATCCGTGCAGTTGTCATTATTGGTGGAGATGATTCGAATACAAATGCTTGTATGATGGCTGAGTACTTCCTTCAAAAAGGTGAAAATATTCAGGTTATCGGTTGTCCAAAGACTATTGACGGAGATCTGAAGAATGAAGATATTGAATGTAGCTTCGGTTTTGATACAGCCACAAAGGTATACTCCGAACTGATCGGTAACATCCAAAGAGACTGTCTATCATCAAAAAAGAATTGGCACTTTATTAAGTTGATGGGACGAACGGCATCTCATATCACACTTGAATGCGCTCTCAAATGCCAGCCCAATATTACATTGATAAGTGAAAATATTCAAGCAAAAGATTGGAGAATCAATGATGTTGTCAATTATATGGCAAACATCATTGCTCAGAGAGCAGCCGAAGGCAAAATGTATGGAACGGCATTGATTCCGGAAGGTATTCTTGAGTTTTTGCCCTCCTTCAGAGTCTTGATTGATGAAATAAATGAATATTTATCCTCTCCACAAGGATCTCACTTGGAAATGGTCATGAAAAGAGAGAAGGTGAGATTTATGTCGATCCAACTTTCCGAAGACAGTTCGAAACTCCTTCAAAGCCTTCCATATGAAGTTGCACTTCAGCTATTAGAAGACAGAGATCCACATGGCAATGTAATGGTTTCTAAAGTAGATACGGAGAAACTCTTTGTAGGTTTGGTTGCCAAAAGATTGGAAGAAATGAGAATAGAAGGCACCTTCAGTGGCAAATTCTCTACTCAAACCCACTTCTTGGGCTATGAAGGAAGATGTGCATTTCCATCAAATTATGATGCAGACTATTGCTATAGTTTAGGACGTACTGCAGTGGCTCTTATAGCTGACGGGCTGACGGGATATATGGCCACAGTACGCAATACCACACATCCGGCAGATGAATGTATCGCAGGAGGTGTACCACTTACCAAGATGATGTATATGGAAAGACGCGGAGGTCAACTGGTACCGGTAATAAAAAAATCATTGGTAAATGTTGACGGTAAGGCCTTTGAATATTTCGAAAGACATCGGGAAAAGTGGGCACTTGAAGATTGTTATAACTATCCCGGGCCCATTGCATTTTATGGACCCAGACAAATTTGTGACGAACCCACTCTTACAATTAGATTAGAGTTGGATAGCACTACCTCATTTGAATAACTTTCCGCCTCCACGAGACGTATGAAGCTTAACAAAGTCAGAACTAAAAATCTTGTAGGGACACTCATCGTAGTGTCCCTCTTAGGTATCATACTTGGCCTTCGATGGAAAACATGGTTTAGCAACCTTCCGGAATTGTTGTACACTACCCCGGACAGCATTACAAGACTTACTGTCGTACCGGGACAGAGGATGTGCCGAGATGTCACAATTACATGGAGAGCAGGAGTAAAGCTTGTCGATGGATGGGCTGATGTAACAAGGCTTACAAAAGATTCACTTAACAGGATTGTTTATCTTACTGATAAAAAAAGATATAAGGCAAAGAAACAACTCGTACCCTCAAGAGGAGGGATAGATGTGTATTACCATGTTGCTCTCAAAGATTTGCAACCCGGTGGTAACTACAAGGTTGTTGTACACACCAAATCAGCCTCCAATAGCGATTCCACCATTGTACATATGCCAAATGAAGATAAACCCCTCAACTTCCTCTACCTCGGAGACATACAGGACATATCCGATCGCATAGCAAAAGAGCGAATGAACTATATCAAGCCCATCCTAAAAGAAATGGATTTTACACTTCAAATAGGAGACTTGATAGAGAGACCAATGAATACTTATTGGAACTTGGTATACAATTCATGTGGTGAGCTGTTCAAGAAACAATTTATTGCTACTCCCGGCAACCATGAAGTCATAAAAGGACTCATAAAAAGGATTGACCCAAGGTGGAGAGCTCAGTTTAACTTCCCTATAAACGGCCCAATATCTCAGCTTGGTCTATCGTATTATGTAGATCATCCATACTGCCGTTTTATTAGCATAAACTCCAATAATGTAGACCTTCCATGGCAACTATATGATCAACTCAAATGGCTCGAACAAACACTTAAAAGTGCAACTCAACCATTTATTATCGTATTCATGCATCACGCTGTCAAACCGGTAAGATCAACAAGGACTCATCCAATTATGTTTCATATGATTAGACCTTTGCTCGAGAAATACCATGTAGATCTCGTTTTGCAAGGGCACGATCACTCCTATGCTCGAACGACACACCCTGATGAAGATAAGAAAGTAGACTTTACGCCACCCGTATACGTAATCAGTACCTTCTCCTCCAAATGCTACGAAAATGGATTCTCAAGAGCATTTGACAGAATGGGATCCGGCATAGCATTTTATTCAAAAATCAAGATTACCAAGACTAAGATCCAATACGAAGCATTTACATTTGATGGGAAGCCAACAGACCGTTTTGCCTTAGTAAGAGAAGATAGAGATCCAAAGCTCTCACGAACCAATGCTAAAGATGCTCTCTTTATTGACCAAACAGGCAATTTACCCGAATATTTACTATTCAATCAGTTTGGCAATTCAAAGAAAGCCAGAGAGCGGAGGGAAGCCTATAAAGAGGCTGTCAAAAAGCGGTATTCTCAACGAAATTAAGTATCTTTATGCCCTAATTGATTGTGTAAAAATCATTGGAGGCAACTCATTAAAAATATGATAGACTCAGAAGATAGAATTATTAATATCCCCATTGAGAACGAGATGCGAACAGCATATATCGACTACTCAATGTCGGTAATTGTTTCTCGCGCTCTTCCAGATGCAAGAGATGGTTTCAAACCGGTTCATAGACGCGTTTTATATGCCATGAATGATACCGGTAATGTTTATTCAAGCCCTCACAAAAAGAGTGCTAAAACAGTAGGTGAAGTTATTGCAAAATATCACCCACACGGAGATAGTTCTGTGTATTTTACTCTTGTAAGACTTGCTCAACCATGGAACATGCGATATACTATGGTTGATGGTCAGGGTAACTTCGGATCAATAGACGGAGACTCCCCTGCTGCTATGCGTTATACGGAAGCAAGATTGAGTAAGATTGCAGCAGAGATGCTGAGAGATATCGAAAAGGAGACTGTTGATTTTCAAAACAACTTTGACGATACAATTCAAGAGCCCACGGTACTCCCCACAAGAATACCCAACCTACTTATCAATGGTGCGGCAGGTATTGCCGTCGGTATGGCTACAAATATGCCACCACACAACCTTACTGAATGCATAGACGGTTGTATCGCATATATTGACAAAGATGGAGAGATAGACATTGATGAGCTCATGCAATATATCACAGCTCCAGACTTTCCAACCGGAGGTACGATCTATGGTTATGAGGGTGTCAAGGAGGCTTTTAGAACCGGTCGAGGTCGTATTGTGTTGAGAGCAAAATGCGAAATCGAGGAGACTGCTACTCATCAACAGATTATCGTTCACGAGATTCCGTATCAAGTTGTTAAATCAGACCTTGTATCCAACATAGCACAACTTGTCAATGAGAAGAAGATTGATGGCATCTCTGACATCAGGGACGAATCCAATCGAAAAGGTTTGAGAATTGTTATTGAGATTAAGCGCGATGCAAATGCAGCGGTTGTTCTCAATAAGCTATATAAAATGACTGCTCTTCAGAGCTCCTTTAGTGTCAACAATATTGCACTTGTAGGAGGAAGGCCTATGCTACTTAATCTCAAAGATCTAATCAGAGAATTTGTAGATCATAGACATGATGTAGTTACTCGAAGATGCGAGTTTGAACTTCGCAAAGCTCAAGAGAGAGCTCATATATTAGAAGGCTTACTTATAGCTGTTGACAACATAGACGAAGTTATCAATATCATAAGAGCGGCAAAAGATCCGAATGAAGCACAGACCAACTTAATCAACAGATTTGCCTTATCTGATATTCAGGCAAGAGCAATTGTCGATATGCGACTCAGAGCTCTTACCGGTCTTGAACGAGACAAACTGCGTGATGAGTACGAAGAGCTCGAAAGGACAATCAACCGATTAGAAGAACTTTTGGCCAGTCGCGAAGAGCGTATGAAGGTAGTCAAAGAAGAGCTTTTAGAGATTAGAGAAAAATACGGTGACGAGAGAAGGACAAACATTGTCTACAATGCAAGAGAGTTTAATGCTGAAGACTTTTATGCAGATGAAGACATGATTATCACCATCTCACACATGGGATATATCAAAAGAACTCCTCTCACCGAATTTCACACTCAAAATAGAGGTGGCGTAGGAGCCAAAGGTTCAGACACAAGAAGTGAAGACTTTGTTGAGCATATCTATTCGGCTTCGATGCATGCCACGATGCTTTTATTTACAGCAAAGGGACAATGCTATTGGCTGAAAGTATATGAGATTCCGGAAGGCAGCAAAAATGCCAAAGGTAGAGCAATACAAAACCTTCTTCCTATCGATCCAGACGACAAAGTGACAGCTTATATCAGAGTCAAAGATCTCAAGAGAGATGGTGAATTTGTAAAATCTCACTACCTTGTCTTCGCAACGAAGAAGGGAACTATCAAAAAGAACCTTCTTAATGACTACTCTAATGTAAGGACAAACGGTATCATTGCCATCAAACTTGCAGAAGATGATCAGGTGGTAAGTGTAAGACTAACAAATGGTAAGAGTCATATCTTAATGGCTACTAAAGCCGGATATGCAATTCGCTTCCCGGAATCTAAACTTAGGGTTATGAAGGGAAGAAACTCTTCTGGAGTTAAGGGTATCAACCTTGGCGATAACCCAAACAATGAAGTTGTGGGTATGATTGCTGTCAAGGATGCACAAACTCAGAGTATCCTCGTCGTGAGTGAGAATGGATATGGCAAACGCACAAGCGTTGATGACTATCGTATCACTAACCGAGGTGGTAAGGGCGTTAAAACAATGAATATCACGGATAAGACCGGATATTTGATAGACCTTAGAGTTGTTAACGAGGATAGTGACTTGATGATTATTAAGAAAAGTGGGGTTGCTATTCGCATAAGCGTCAAAGATATCAGCCTTATTGGCAGGTATACTCAAGGAGTAAAACTTGTCAATCTGGAAAAGAAGAATGATGCTATCGCCTCTGTTTGCAGTGTAGCTGCAGAGGAGCAAGAACAATTCGAAAATGATGACGACCTTGAGGGCGAAATGGATGATCCGGACTTAGAAGATGAGTTTGCGGATGAAGAATTGCCCGAAGATGAAGACATCATAGAGGAGGATGAAGTCGACTCAGAAGAATAGTAACATACTCTCACAGAAGATATATTGTCTTCCAAACAAATACTCTACAACAAAAAATAAACGGATGTATAACAGATAAATTAAGAACAATGAAAAAACTAGCCCTAATAGTAGCTTTAGCTGCAATGACATTCGGTGTGGCTACAGCTCAACGATCAAATGTAAAGGCCGCATTTAGGCTGTCAGATCAGAGTAAGCCCGATTTTGAGCAAGCTCAGATGCTTATCTCAGCAGCGGAAGAAAATCCGGAGACTATGAATGATCCGGAGACGTATTATGTTGCCGCTCAGATCAACGAAAATGAGTTTAGACACTATCTCGACCTTCAGCAGAAAGGTCAAGAGGTAGATATAAAGAAGATGTATGATGCTGCACTACGTATCCTTCCTGCGCTTGAAAAATGCTACGAACTTGACAATACACCTAACGCAAATGGAAAAGTAAAAGCTAAATACACCAAAAAGATTCAAGAGATTTTGAAAAGAGACATCACCTATGTTTATAATGGAGGTGTAGTATTTTCTCAATCAAATAATCAACAAAGTGCGTTGGATGCATTTGTGCAATATTTCAAAATAAAGGACCTTCCCGTATGTGCCAACGACCCGGAGGTTTCTTCCAAAGACTCTACAACAGTACAAATTGCACTTATTGTGTCTGATCTTGCATCATCGCTCAAACAACCGGACAAAGCCTTGCTTATTTTACAATCAATCAAAACTGTTCCCGGTGCAGAATGTCAAGTACTTAGAGGAGAAGCTTCAGCTTACAAGGCTCAAGGCGATACCGTAAAATATCTTGATCTTCTGAAAGAAGGTGCAAGCAAATGTTCTGACTTCTTCTTCTTTGCGAGCTTGGTAGACCTCTATAGCACAATGAACAAAACAGACGAGGCTATAAAATATCTTGATGATGCAATAAAACTCGATCCAAACAATCCTCAGCTTTATCGTGTAATGGGAGACCTTTGGGCATACCAAAAGAACGATACACAAGGTGCTATCAAATGGTATAAAAAAGCATTGGAAATCAAACCGGACGATGCAGATTTTAACTATGCATATGCAATGGCTCTTTTCAATGAAGCAGCCGATTTGAGAAGTGCAGCCAACGTTACTCCTGCAATGGATCAAAAGGCTATGGAACTCTTTAAGATGGCTCTGCCAATCTTGGAAAAGGCTGATCAGCTTAGACCGAACGACAGCAAAATTAGATACATGCTTAAGAATGTGTATTACAATTTGCGAATGATGGACAAATACAAAGCTATGGGTGGAGAATAATCCTCCTGAATAAGTAGACAATTAACAACTCATGAAGGGCTGTGTCTTATGGCACAGCCTTTTTTATGCTCAAAGATTAAAAAACATAGCGCCGCGCAACCATTAGTTACCACATTACTACCCTTTAACCGATACTGTCCCGAAAAAGTGTGTAAGACTCAAGACTGTTATCTTTGAAAAAAACAAAATAAAACGATAAACCGTATGAATCTTACACGAGTACAAATTAAAGAAATTATTTCGAATTGTCTGTCAG
>NZ_JBHSGO010000047.1:0-21971 GCF_042654485.1 Falsiporphyromonas endometrii
GGGCGGACGCCAATCCCCCCGGTGTTTTTCATGCCCGCCTGACGGATGAACTAAACAATGAAAGGAAATGATTAATTTTGACTCAAAGATAAATCTCCTTTACACACTTTTTGGGATACTACCTAGAGACATCCAAAAAGATGAATTACAAGATCAAATAAACCGAAGTTAAAATTGGAGATTCTTTTCAGAAAACAAATACATTAGACAGCTTAACACAGCTTCAGATAAGGATAAAAGGATCATTGGTCTATTGAGATTGCCAATAAATATAAAAAAGCCCCTCAACAAAAGGGGCTTTTTTTATGTGAAATATTGAGAAGTATTTGATTTGTTTCCTAAGTTACTTTACGGGCTTACCTCCACCATCTCCACCTGATAGGTCATCATTGTTGATTGATCGTTCTGTTCTCTTCACTACGGAATCGAGATGACCAAAGTTGAATGTAATACCGATAGAGAATGTTCTTGCCAGATATCTTTGTTCCTGTATCTTCTCTGATATGGAAGTCGTGGTAGTCGTTCTACTTTTCCTATACTTGGTGAATGGACTTTGTACTGAAAAATCAATACTCCACAGATCATCATTGAAGCTCTTGGATACCATGTAGTTGTCCCAATAAGTCACTTTACCCTCTGTCTGCAATCCCTTTCCCGGACTATAGAAGCCACCATTTATTTCAAAGCTCCAATCTTTTGGAAGGTTAAAGTATAGTCCACTGTACAGATATGCATTGACAGATTTCACCTTGTCTTCTACCAAAGATGAGTTATACACAGAATAATTGACATTACCTCCCAAAAAATACCTCAGCCAAGACCATGGCGACCAACTTAGATAAGCATTGATCGCATACGATCTCGTCTTACCAATATTGTCATACTTATAGTGCTGCATATTTGAATTCTGATCATCCACTTTATAATAAGACTCAATCGCATTGTTTGAGAAAGTAAAACTTGGGGTAAGGTAGAGTTGAACCTTCGAAGTAAAAAGAGAATAGTTGAGAGTAATCGAATGTACCTTGGTTGGATTAAGATCCGGGTTACCTTCCGTAGTAAGATAAGGAGAAAGCACCGTAACGTAAGGATTAAGCTGCCCAATAGAAGGTCTTCTCACCCTAAATCCATAAGATAAGGTTAGCTGTTGAGACATACCGGGACGAAAAGAGAGTCTTACCTCCGGGATCCAATCGAAATGATTCTTTCTAAAGTTGGCGCTGTCCACCTTTTCATATTCCACCTTAGATCTCCCCCACTCTGCTCTAAGTCCGGCCTTAGCAGAAAAGCTTTTGAGCTTATATGTATAAGCCGAGTAAACTGTAAATATCTGATAGTACTGCTTAAACAGGGTATTGTTGAGAGGATTGGTTCCATTATCAATAGGTTTCCAATCATTTATTCCATAGTCAAACTCCTTATAAACAGGGTCTGAATGAGAAAGTCGATAGATATATTTTAGGCCTGATTCTATTTGATGTTTATCCTGAAGAGGCAAAACATAATCGAGCTGCATCGTATGCTCCTGCATATAAGCATCACTTTTGCCCCATGTTTTGTAATCCTTCCCATCCGGAAGCTCTCCTATACGAATCTGTTTGTCATCACTATTGTTAGGAGTATAATTTAGACGATAACTTGCGGTGAGCAATTCTCCTTCTCGCTTTGTACTATGCTGATAATCTAAACTCGTATTGACAGAGCCCATGACATTTGCGCTTTTATTCTTATTGAGCTTGCTTGACAAAAGAATGTCTTGCTTATAGTCATCAATCTTTGAATTTGAATTATTCTTAAAATAATATGGAGAAAAGCTTGAGCTAAGCGTTATTAGATTGAGTGTGTCTATTTCATAAGAAAGAAGTATGTTGCCAAAGCCTCCAAGGTACTTATTTTTTGACTCATAGTCTTGATGCAAGCGAGTATCAGCAACAAAGTTTTTGTAATCACTGACAGTGTACGAAGTGCCCTGTGAACCGGCATTTCCACTAAAAACAAGATTCATCCCAAACTTACCCTTCTTCATGGCAAGATATAGAGAGGAGGATAATGACAAAGGAAGTCCAAAGTCAAGAGAGACATTTCCCATAATACCGTCACCCGTAGTCTGATCTGTAACTATATTGATCACGGCATCAACCCCTTCGGAATCATATTTGACACCCGGCTCTGTAATCACCTCTACCTTCTTGACCGTTGAAGCGGGGATAGATTTGAGGATCATCTTGGGATCTTGATCCGCTATAGGCGATGGTTTTCCATTAAGAAGAATCTTATAACTCCCCGAGCCCTTAACCTGTATGTTGCCTTTACCATCGACTGTGACAAGAGGTACCTTCTTGAGCATCTCAAAAAGGTTCTTTTTCTTTGCCTCAGCATCTTCGTTCATCGCATAGCTCATGCGATCAATATCCATCTTAATCAAGGCTCTCTTATGTACAACTTTGAGTTCATCTAAGTTGGTCGATTCATCATCTTGCAAAAATATATCGGTCAGGTTTATCACCTTTTCTCCCTTTTCCGGATGGATAGTTCTTTTTTCAAACTTCTTTCCGACATAAGAAACATCTATATAATAGGTCTCTTTGTATGGAATAGAAATTCTAAAGAGGCCTCTTCCATCACAAACTTGACCATAGAGCTGCTCTTTTCCATCCTCAATAAATGACACACTCACCGTAGCGTAAGGTACTGCCTCATTGTCAGTTTTATCCATGACTGTACCGGTCACAACCACATTGCCCTTTGCATCTTGCGCATGACAAGATTGCTTTGGCAACAAACACAATACTGACAAGACCAATAAATGCAGAATTAATCGTTTCATAAGATATTCCCTTAATCGATTCAAAGTTAGAAATAATAATAGACAGGAGAAAGGTAAGGGCAATCTCAGAAAAGACTGCCCTTAAAGATATGTTACAAACCACCCTTACTCGTATCCAAATCATCGTTAACAATAGACCTTGACACCTGTTTGACTCTCGAATTCATCTTACCAAAACGATAACTTATACCCACTGAAACAGACCTTGCACGATTGGTGTTATAACCTATAATAGTGGAACTATCCGAATAAACATCTGTCCGTCTCGTTATATATTTTGTGAATGGCTGATTGATGCTAAGATTGATATTAAGTGCATCGTTGAAGAAGCTCTTGGAGATACTGTATGAGTCCCAAAAATTGAAGTCTTTCTTAGACGACAGATCTTCTGTTTGCTTGGAGAAGCCGGCATTTGCATAGATCATCCAATTATTAGGTAGTGTAAATGTAAGAGCTCCGTAGCCATAGCCTCCAAATGATTTGACCGAACGATGAAGCATATCGGAAGAGGTATGATTGTAACTTCCCGAAAGATTGAATTGACATGAAACCCACTTTGCCAAAGACCATGAAGCATATAATGATAGATTGGCTTCTCTCTCTTTGCCCAAATTTCCAAATGTCGCCGTTACTTTACTAATATCACTTTGACCATTCTTAACATACTGACTTATCATATCATTGGTAAACGAATAACTCGGATTGACACTCAGCATAAAGGTCGGCAAATTGAGTCTGTAAGTCAGCCCAACAGAGTGCATCTTGGATGGCTCCAAATCAGGATTTCCTACAATAGAAAAGACTTCACTCATCTGATCATAATAAGGATCGAGTTGATAAATAGAGGGCCTTCTTACCTTAAAATTGTAGTTTAAGATGACTTGTTGTGTCTGACCAATGTTGTAAGAGGCCCGTACTGAGGGTATCCAATCGAAATAATTCTTTGTGAGTTTAGAGCCTTCGGTTTGCAAATGCTTAACCTTTAGATTGCTCCATTCACCTCTGATACCTGCATTAAAAGAGAATCCTTTTCTACTATATGTATACACACCATAGACAGCAAAAATATCAAAAGAATGCCTCAATCTATCGATACTATGACTATTGTTTGGGACCCAAGCCTCTTTCGACTCATCATAATACGAATAGGATGGATCCGACTTGGAATATCTATTGATATATTTCGCACCCGTTTCGATCTTATTGACATTACAAAATGGCAATACATAATCAAGCTGAAAAGTATTGACTCCCATATGGGCATCACCTTTTTGACTAAAACGATTTGGAGTAGATGGGATATCGTAAACTCGTGAATTCTCCATATTGTTTGGTGTGTATTCAAACTGATAACTCATGGTTAGAAGTTCTCCTTTTCGCTTGGTACTATGCTGATAGTCAAGCGATACATTAGATCCTCCATATGTACTCTTTTGTACTTGATTCAGATCAATTACACTTTGATCCGAAGCCTCTTTGTGACTATTACTATAGCTGGTAAACTTTGCCTGACGTATCCGTCCCCCAAGCGTTACAAGATTGAGCGAATCAATCTCATAAGAGAGCAGCAGATTGCCCCAAAAGCTACTAACCTTCTGCTCCACCTTTGTCAATTCATGCGTCTTAAGTCCGGTCGATTTATCCATCACTTCCATATCAAGATCTAATCTATTCTCACTATTTCGAGGACTATAATTGCGACTTAGATTAAGGGTAACACCCAGCTTATTCTTCTTAAAAGCGAGGTTTATCGAATGGCCAAAATTCCATGGATAGCCTATATCGGTTGATACACTACCCACAAGTCCGTCACCCATCGATTGACTCGTAACAATGTTTATAATGGCGTCAACCCCTTCTGCATCATATTTGACTCCGGGATCGGTGATGACCTCTATCTTTTTGATTGTAGAGGCCGGAATAGATTTGAGGACTGTCTTAGGATCTTGCTCAATCATGGAGGAGGGCTTGCCGTTGAGATAAATCCTAAAATTGGAAGTCCCTCTTACCTGAATATTGCCCTGCGCATCAACTGTAACCATCGGGACTTTACGCATCATCGTCAGCAAGTCTTTGGTCCTTGCCTCCAAATCTTCACTCATATTGTATGCCAGTCGATCTATCTCCATCTTGATTATCGGCTTCTTGTGTACCACCTTGAGCTCCTCTAAGTTGGTCGATTCATCATCTTCCATCATTAGATTGCCAAGATCAAGCTTACCTCTTCCAATTTGGGGATGCACCTCAATTGGCCTAAACTTCTTGCCAACAAAACTAAGCTTGACAAGGTAAGTGTTTTTCAATGGAAGAGAAATCTTAAATGTTCCACCAGCATCGCAGACCTGACCATAAATCTCCTCTTTGTCTCCTTCAAGATAAGAAATTGAAACTGTGGCAAAAGGTATTGCCTTCATATCTTCTTTATCCATAACCTTGCCAATGATGATTTGCCTCTTCTCCATACTTTGTGCCTTAATGAAAGCAAATGGCATCAAAATCCACATTATTAAGACTATGATTGCTTGGTAAATGTGTTTCATAACAAAATATATTATCCCTAAGCTCTCCTTCCGGAAAGCCTTAAGCTGTTGTATTACAAGTTTTTAATTAATTACTATAGAGAGGTATAAAAACGGGCAAGTTGTTCAACCAACATGACCTTGGCCTTATCTCTGTTCTCTGTTTGACAGCTTGCCCGTTTTATCTATGTCCAAATTGCATTATTTCTGCTTTACGGCCACAGAGTTATTTAGTTTTAAGTTAGTCTTTTTTACCTTTACCTCAGCCTTTGATTCCTTAGCAATCGACTTAGGTTCTTTCATCTCTTCAATCAATTTTTTATTGATATCAACGGTGTCAATCGGATTTAGATTCTGAATTCTTAAATCATATACGTATGCCCCCGACCCCACATACTGCTCATTGGTATATTTTTTCATATTGGATACACCAAACTTTACTATTTGGCCTTTAGCCACATCAAAAGGTATCTGCATATAATGCCAACCATGCTCAAGATAGGTCTCCAACTGCTCCAAATCAGATATTTTCATCGAATCTTTGTTGATCGGATCAAGAAGGAAACGCTTCTTCTGACGGATAATTTCTCTTTCGGATATATTACCGGAGAGACATGGAGTAGTCACATCGATCAAACGCTTTGAGTCTACACTTATATAGACTGCATCTCCTCGATTGACCTTGTCGGTATATATCCATGCACTCAACATATATTTACCCGGTTCAAGCTGCTCTTCCTTATACAGGTCAAATACAAGAGGCTCTTTGGAATTCTTATCCTGTTCCAAAGACAGACATTCTATCGCCCTATCTCCAAAAGGGACATTTATATAATCGGTCAAATTATTACGATTAAAGTTTTCGAGCTTAGCGATGTGATATCCGTTGTCATTTAGATATTCATAATAATGCTGACTCATACTGACATCATCGTATACACAGGCATTCTCCCACAACTCGTCGCTATACCTCGTAATCTTACGACTACAAATAGATGTAAAAACAACAGCGGCCACAAAAGCCACTATCCAGCTGATAGATATGGTCCACTTTGATGCATAAGAGACCTCTTTGCTATTGGATTTGAAGCTCCTTACAAGGCTGACAAAAGGTATCAGAATAACAATAGCCCACGAAACGATAGCAAGGATAAACATCACAAGATTGGAAGGACTCAACAAAGCCTCTGCATAATACCCATCCATTCCAAACACTTCACGCATAGATGGTACAAGTGCCACTATCAGCATCAGAATACATCCAATAATAGCCATAATCCCACATACAAGAAGTATCACACAAAAGGCCTTAAATATGGCAATCAAAACAGATAAGACAGTCGTAATAAAACCTCTTGCTTTAGGCTCCACTTTGTTTCCGGCCATATAAGACTTTGCCGAATTGAAGCTCTCTACAATTTCCTCCCTTATGCTATCAACATTGACCGGCTTACCATACATACGAAGACGATCTTCCGGGGTGATAGCCTTGGGAACCAATATCCAAAGCAAAATGTAAACAATCGCAATAGATGACCATGAGAAGATCAATAGAATGACAAACAGAAGTCTAAAAACAATTGGATCTTCGATACCAAAATAATGGCTCAGCCCGGACAAAACACCACCGAGCATACAATCTTTGGGATCTCTATAAAGACGCTTGCCCAAAGTGGTATCACCCCAAGGTTGAGACTTGCTCTCATCTTCGGTCGATGCTCGATCAGATCCATCAACATCCTCATCCATCATTTCTTCCGGGTTACCTACACGCTTGATAATATCTTCGACATGCTCTATCGTAATGGCGTCTACTCCGGTATTCTTAATCTCGCTTAGCAACTCTGCCACACGATATTCGATATCATTGGCAATCTCTTCGCCACCCTCCTGTAAAGAAAAATAACGATGCATATTCTTTTGATAATTTTCCAATAGCTCATAAGCATCTTCATCTATATTGTATAGCGTGCCAAAGAGATTGATGGTAATATTCTTTTTCATAATCTTTTGTTGTTAATAATCTTTACTCGGGTGAATTATCTCTTTTTAGAATCTCAACGGTGTTGGATAGCTCACGCCAAGTGTCATCCAACTCCTTCAATGCCAACTCACCATCAGATGAGAGCTTATAATACTTGCGAGGAGGACCTTGGGTCGATTCGACCCATTCGTAATCCAATATGCCATCCTTTTTGAGCCGTGATAGCAAAGGATAAAGAGTACCCTCCACCACGATCAGCTCAGCTTGCTTAAGGTGCTCGATAATGTCGGAAGTGTACTTAGGCTCCTCCTGCAACAGAAGCAACACACAGTACTCAAGCATTCCCTTTCGCATCTGTGATTTTACATTGTCTATATTCATAACAAATCTTGTGTTAGAATGTCAAACATCAATTATAAATAGAATTGAAAACATACCTTACTTCAGATCATATCAACCGGTCTTGCAAATCCGATAAGTAGATATTCATTTCTCATCTACACCACAAATGTAGACAAATTATAGTACTATGCAATACAAGGTAGTGTATTTTATTTAGTACTAACTAATCATACAGTACCTTATATAATTGTATATCAATATAATATAGATTATAAATATTTTGAAATATCTTTTAGTACGATGGTGTAGATTATTAGTTTATCACCTCAATAACCCCAATAAAAGTCTAATTATTGAAACATTAATCATCCATATTGCCCCTTAAACGAGGCTCAAATTATGTGATAGTATTGGTAATGGTAATGGAATGGATCATTTAATCAGATTGCACCTAATTGCAATACTACCTGCTTTTTAGTATCTTGGCACATAGTTAAATTAAAGAACCATGGAGATAATCATATCACTTACCATCCTTTTGATGATGATGTTGCTTGGGGCTCTATACCTCCAAGACAAAAGAGTATGCCCATTCGGTTCGAACCAATTTGCCATCTCGGCAAGGATCCAAATAAGCCCTTCAAATCTTCTGCTTCTGCCAGCTGTGAAGTTAGCAACAGAAGGCCTTTATTCGTTAAATATTATTACTCTATCTAATGCACCAAAAGGGGCTCAAACAAATCTTATTTCTATCGATATTAATACATTAGTGGATTAGGGGAATCTGACCCAATGCACACTTTGCCCGTTTTATTAGTACGAAACGGGCTTTTTTATGCGCTATTTTAACAAATAAGCTCGCGCGAGAAGCAATCTATTCTCGCGCGACTTTCGATCCGTTGTCGCGCGACCTTGACATGCAAAGTCGCGCTACTTCAGGTGCAACCTCGCGCGAGTATAGGTTCAAGGTCGCGCGAGAATGGATTGCTTCTCGCGCGACCTTACAAAAAAGGCGGCCTAAAGTCCATTTTTAAGCCGCCAATTTGTCCATAAAAAGTAGCATATACATATATTAACATTCAGATAGGACGGTTTCGTCCTATCGCTTTTATATTTTGTGGAGAATAAATCACCTCTTAGGTCAAAAAAGGGCTGTTGCCAGTCTCAAAAAGAGGAGATATAAATTTACACTATTTACCACAACAACCACAAAAAAAACACCCAAGCGAAGGCGTCCAACGACACACTCACTTGGGTGAAATCAACATCTATATCGTATCTACTAATCTCTATAAAAATTCGCTACAAAGATGGAGTTTAATGCTTGTTATATCGGGGTAAATTGGAAATAATGATAGCCGATAATATTGCCAAAACACCTACAATCTGCAAAGGTGAGACATACTCACTCAATACAATGGAAGATGCAATCACCGCTACCGGCAACTCTGCAGCACCAAGAATGGAGCCCAACGAAACTCCTGTCATCGGTACCCCTTTTGAGAATAAGAATGGAGGAATCACAGTACCAAACACAGCCAAAGCAAATCCCCAAGGGAAAAGACCACCATAGAAGATTTTACTAAACAATGTAATTGGTGGAAACAATATGAATGTAATGGCACAAGCACCTGTAATCATCAGTGCACTCTTATGCACCACTGCATAATCATTGCCTACCCTTCCACTTGTAATAATGAAAATAGAATAAGACAAAGCGGCCAACAAACCGTACACAAATCCCATCGGCTCAATTTGTATATGTCCCTCAAAGAGACCTGCAGCCAAAACTGTACCCGCCAAAACAATAACCATGGCAAGCACCTGAATCTTTGACGGAGACTTCTTAAAGACAAGACGCTCAATCAAAATTGAGATCCAGACATTCTGCATAAGCAAAATAATTGCTACGGAAGCCGGTATTAAACTGACACATTTGTAGTAAAAAATACCTACAAGACCTGTGAATATGCCTGCAACAAGAATTTTCCAAGCAGGACTTTTCTTCTTAGATACAATGGTTTCGGAGTCATCACACTGTTTTTTCTTCTTTAGTCTGCCAATCAGATAGAAGAGCCACAATATGCTCATACCAAAAAATGTCTGACTTCCCGTCACATCACCCAGTTCGAAACCGTGAGAATAAGCTGTCTTCACGATTGTTGAGAGGATACCAAAACTGCATGCTCCCAAAAATACGAATGCACTACCTTTTAGTTTACTATTCATCTGTACAATAACTATAAGAGCGCAAAAGAAAAAGATCAAGATCAATGACCCTTATCTGAAGATCCAAGCGCTAAGCCTCTCATTAAACATAGATTATACTACACAGCTTAACTATCTATTCCATCTTTTGCTTTGCTCGTTAAACAAAAGCGACCGCAAAGATAAGGCGAAAAAAACAGACACACAAACAGCTGATCACCACATTTATATATACAAAAATAGAAGTGTAAAGAGAGTGCGAAAAACAAATGGTCTATGTCAATAAATGATAATAGACAAAGACCTGCCAAAGCCCCATAAGGATATGAATCGAATGATGCCTACCCTCTTAGTTTTTCAATCAAAACCTTAGCCATCACTTTGGAGCTGAATGGATTTTGTCCTGTGATAAGATTGCCATCTACCACAACTTTTGATGTCATTGGCAAAAGGGCTTTGAGATAATATGGTGTCTGCATCTTCAACTTTGCCTCTAAACTGAATGGCACAAAATTCTTTCGACGTGCCACTATCTCCTCAAACCAACTAAAGCCCGTAAGCTTTTTATCTTTTATCAGTGGTGTACCATCATGAAGAGTTACATGGATTAGACCTGACACACCATGGCAGATGGCAGCAACCAACCTACCCCGTTCATAGTGCCTTCTTATGATATACTGAAGAGCCTCGCAATTAGGAAAATCAAACATAGTGCCATGCCCTCCGGCCAAATAGATAAGGTCAAAATCTTTATCCTTCATTTCTTCCAATGGACGACTATGCAAAAGCTCTTGTCTAAAATCTTCATTCTGCCACAAACCTTTAGAGATACGATCCAACAGATATGACTTTAAGCTTTCGGGATCGATTGGGACATGACCTCCCTTAGGACCGGCAACAATGATTTGGAACCCTTCACACTTGGCAAGATGATACAAATGAGTCAATTCACTTAGCCAAAGACCTGTGTTAAGAGAAGTTTCTCCATAGGTTGGCGTATTGGTCACCACAGCTAAAATCTTTTTCATACACGCTTATAAATTTTGTCAAATGGGAAGCGAAATCTATCACCCCATATACCGGATTTATTTCTTATTCCACAACTTACCACCAAACCAATCTCACTGCCATGTGGCAAATGCAATATCTTCTTTAAGCGCCAACTATCAAAGCCACCTAAAGGACAAGTGTCATACCCCTTCTCCGCCATTGCAAGCATAAAGGTTTGGGCAACCATACCGCAACTTTGGTGTACAGACACTCGTCTATCACTTTCAGAAACTTGTCTGACAATCGGTCGAAACAATCCAACTGTCTGAGCCAAAACTTTTCTTACCATACCCAAAAGACCACCAAAACGGGCATAAATAAAAGGAATATACTTGCCATAATACATCTCCCATCGTTTTATCCTATGAGCCCATCGATCTTGTGGACTATTGCGCATAACATTCTCCTTCTCGAAATTCAAAAGAGTTTGAGCATTTTGTCGATAATAATCCTGTCGAGTAACAAATACTACAATCTGCTGAGCCGTAGTTGCGGCCCCTTGTCCCAAACAAGCATTTGCAACCTTATTCAACAGTTTTTTGTCTACAATATGGTAGACTTCGTACATCTGCATATTAGAGCTGGTCGGGGTTAGCTGTGCTAAACGAATACATTCGGCAACACTATCCGGATCTATACTCCTATCACTATAATTGCGAGTAGCTCGTCTAAATTCCAAAATATCTTTAAGCATAGTTCATCATTAACATATTGAATGTCATATATATATTAAAACACATTTTATTGCCATAATGTTTATGACGACAGGGAGAATGTATCTCCGCCAAAACAGTCCGCAAGACAACCATACCCATCCGTCTCAAACTTGTAAGCTATTCATTAGAAATGATAAAAGAATTAACTTTGCTAAAATTATATAGAAAGGCTCTGTACGCCACTTTGTTATATTATTAAGACAAATAAAAACCCCTTTGTCGGCTGTACGAGGTTAGAAAGATTTATTCATTATGATTAGAAAAAAATGCGTTAGGATATTAATCACCCTATCTATTGTCCTCTTTTGTGGTATCGTACAAGGTGCAGCAATGAGTGACAAATATCATAAACCAGAGTGCGACACACTTCATCGTAAAAAGATTGCACTTGTACTAAGTGGAGGCGGAGCCAAAGGTATGGCTCACATTGGTGTACTCAAAGTACTCGAAAAAGCAGGGATTCCCATTGATATTATTACCGGAACATCTATGGGAAGCATCGTGGGAGGGCTCTATGCAATCGGATATGACGCTGCTACATTGGACTCGCTTGTACAAGCTCAAGACTGGTCCTACTTATTGAGTGATCGCGAAAATAAATCTACGGCTTCTCTAACCGAACGCAAAAAGCAATACACATATTTACTTACAAAGCTTATCAATGTGGCCAATCGCAAAGGTGCCACAGCCGGACTCATAAAAGGTATCAACTTGGATAGGCTCTTCAAAAGACTTACAAGTCAGTACCAAGACAGCATAAGCTTTGACAACTTACCCATTCCTTTTGCTTGTGTTGCTACCAACATTATGAACAATGGAGAGGTCGATATTCGCAGTGGAAAGCTGGATGAGGCAATGCGAACGAGTATGTCAATTCCCGGAGCTTTCACTCCTATTGTCAAAGATTCGATGATGCTTGTTGACGGTGGTTTGAGAAACAACTTTCCGGTTGATCTCGCCAGAGCCATGGGTGCAGACATTGTTATTGGAGTCACCTTGGATGTGGATGAGAAGGGAATCTCCCAAATAAAAACAGGAGCTGATGTACTAAGCCAGATTGTAGATATAAACTGTAAAAACAAGTTTGACGAAAATCTTGCAGACACCGATATTCCTGTACGCGTAAACTGTCGCGGATATGGTACCATGAGTTTTAGTAAAGAAGCCATCGATTCACTCATATCAAGAGGAGAGGAAGCGGCAATGCTTCGATGGGACGACCTGCAGAAACTAAAGAAAGAACTTGGCATTACAGATGCTGATGTAAAGCACATTGAGAAACCCACAATCCTCAAAGAAGAGGATATAAAAATAAAAAATCCATTTATGGGGATCTTGGGTCTCAACTTGGGAGCACGATTCGACTTAGAAGAAAAAGCTTCCATTCAAATTAATGGCACTTATTCATTTGACACTCCAAAGTGTCCTACTAAGATCGAACTTACCACAAGACTTGGACAACGATTTATGGCACAGGTAGATGCGTCGATTGCTCCAATTCATTTTGGGAAATGCAGTTTATCCTACACCTTCCGAGACAACGACATATACATATACAACAGAGGGAAGCGAGATCATAATATTTCGTACGACCAGCATTCCATTGATTTCAGGCCCTTCATTTTTGATGTAAGAAACCTGCAGATCGAAATGGGAGGCTCATGGGACTATTTTCGCTTTACCAATGTTTTGAGTGGTAAACCTGCAGAAGAGCAAGCCGAAAAGATACAAGACCTTCACTATTTTTCTTATCGAATAAATGCCTCTTTCAATAGTGAAGACAATCCATTCTTTACAACCAAAGGGACGAAGTTTAATGCCGAATATGGATACTATACAGACAATCTTATCGGTTGGGAAGGCCACAGAGGGATAAACATTGTCAATGGGTGCTGGAGAACAACCTTCCCCTTTGGATACCATTTTGCCCTACAACCAATGTTATATGGAAGGATTGTCAGTGGCAAAAATGCACCCGCTATTTTGACCAATATGGTAGGGGGAGATGTATTTGGTCATTACCTCTATCAGCAAATGCCATTTGCCGGGATCAGCTATATCGAGCCCCTCAAAAAATCTTTTATGGCATTGAGGCTTAAATCACAAGGAAGAATCACCGGAAACAACTATGTGATGCTGGATCTTGCGATAGGAGACAGTTCCGAAAGTATAAAGGAGATATTCGACCGCAATCTCATGTTTGGTATACAAGCATCATACTACTACAATTCTGTAATAGGACCGGTAGGAGGATCCATAGGATGGAGCAACCACTCAAAGAAGCTCTTTATTAATTTTAATATTGGATTTTACTTCTAAGACACAAATGTGCGTAACAGAGATTGTCAATCATATTTTGCAAATAGAACACGGCTTCAAACACATCAATGAGGGAGCCGACAAGATAATCGAAACACTCTCCAAAGAGCATTGTTACCAACTTGCTATCAATATGTTTGATCATGAAGCTTATCAAGTAAGAATGTTGGCTACAGCTTTACTTGGAACACTTGCTTGCAACAATGGTGATGCGCTCAAATTGCTAAAAGAAAAAGTAGCCTGCGACAATAATTGGAGAGTACAGGAAATGCTTGCAAAAGCATTTGACAAAATATGCAAGATGAAAGGTTACGAACAAAGCCTTCCACTCATCGAAGAGTGGCTCAATAACAGCAACCCCAATGTCTGTCGAGCCGTAACAGAAGGACTGAGAATATGGACCAATCGCCCATTCTTCAATGATAACCCGTCAATAGCTATCTCATTAATTAGCCGACATAAAGGACATCAAAGTGATTATTTAAGAAAGTCGGTAGGAAACGCCTTATGCGATATCAGCAAAAAACATCTTGAATTGGTACGCAAGGAAACCGCTCAATGGGATTTGTCCAACCCTTCAATCCTATTTACGTATAAACTGGCAATGAAACATTGTAAACAGACTTGACATAGACATAAATGAATATTAAGGAACTGTCTCAATTTATAAAGCAAAAGAGCCTCAAACTACGGTTCTCAGATGATCTCTATATCACAAACTATAATAAACACATCTAAAATTTAAGCACATTATGAAAGCATACACTTATTTAGGGAACAGACAATTAGCTTTTGTTGAAAAGCCAAAACCCGCACTCATAGACGCTACCGACGCTATCGTAAAGGTTACAGTGAGTAGTATTTGCTCCAGCGACTTACACATTAAATATGGCAGTGTACCAAAAGCGGTACCGGGCATCACGCTGGGACACGAAATGGTGGGAATCGTAGAAGAGGTTGGAAATCAAGTCCACAATGTTAAAGTTGGAGACCGAGTTGTAGTCAATGTAGAGACTTTTTGCGGAGAATGCTATTACTGCAAACATGGATATGTCAACAATTGCAGTTCACCACAAGGTGGATGGGCATTGGGGTGTCGCATTGATGGAGGACAAACAGAATATGTAAGAGTGCCCCTTGCAAATCAAGGATTGACACCTATACCCCACAATGTGTCTGACATGGAAGCTCTGTTTGTTGGAGATATTCTGGCTACCGGCTATTGGGCCACCGATATAAGTGAAATTGGTTCGGAGGATAATGTACTTATCATCGGTGCCGGACCAACCGGAATATGCACCCTGCTATGCGTGATGCTCCAAAAGCCTCATAAAATTATTGTATGCGAACAATCGCCCCGGAGAAGAGACTTTATCCAACAACACTACCCCAATGTCATCGTTACAGATCCACAGAATTGCAAAGATTGTATATCAAAACATTGCGAACGGGAAGGGGCAGACCGTGTCATAGAAGTAGCCGGCAGTGAGCAGACATTCCAACTTGCATGGCAATGTGCAAGGCCCAATGCCATTGTCACAATCGTAGCTCTGTATGACAAACCTCAAATGTTGCCTCTACCGGATATGTATGGCAAAAACCTCACCTTCAAAACCGGTGGAGTAGATGGATGCAACTGTGATAAGATTCTAAAACTCATTGAGGCCGGAAAAATTGACACTACTCCACTTATCACACATCATTTTAAACTGACAGAGATTGAGAAGGCTTACGACATCTTCGAAAACAAAAAGGATGGAGTCATCAAGGTGGCTATCAGCAATCCGTAAATAGTAGATTAGACCGGATTGATGCAAATAGATGTATGATTTTGGAAGCAAACTTCTAAAATCATAGCGGGATATATGACTTCATCTAAAGAGCAAATGAGATAAAAAACGAAGCCTAAAGACAGATTTGTAAAAACCATTTACAAAAAATATCGATACAACAAAAAGACAGACAAACAGGCTCGTCAAACATCACTTCAGAGTATTATTAATAACACTTTGAGAATTTTTAAGCTCATCTAAAATCAAAATGAAATTCATAGCTTCACGGTCTCTCATATAAATGCTCTCAATAACTCTATAGACTTAGTATATTTTATAAAAAAGTCAATTCCTTTACATTTGCGACATACTCAAAAGATAGGCTTACCTCATGTAGTAAATGTATATAGTACCTATCGGCAGGTTGTTTTATTGTACTGTTAGTTTATACTGATTTAGGAATAGACTTTTGCACTTGGAAGCTATTAGAAAACTTCATTATTTATTCTATTGGGACGATCAAAAATAGCTTCTTGATCTATATTATTAGATTTACCGGTAGTTGGTGAAACATTCTCGAAACAATCATATTCTTGCGTCGAGAAGATCATATTGCATTATGTTAGAAAGTCTCTATACTCTATGCGTTTAACATCGGCATGAGGTTAAGCTTATCTCATTTTAATTATTCAAATCATTATTTTATGAGAAAGTTTATTATTCTATTTACTTCTTTGACATTGTTATTAACCTTTATGCCAAAAGCGAAGTCGCAAATCAAGGATGTCTCTTTTACCGTTTCACCTACTATCGGATACACATGGTGGAACAACAATCTTAATCTTG
The DNA here is from genome assembly GCF_042654485.1 of Falsiporphyromonas endometrii. NCBI lineage: Bacteria > Pseudomonadati > Bacteroidota > Bacteroidia > Bacteroidales > Porphyromonadaceae > Falsiporphyromonas > Falsiporphyromonas endometrii. Next base: position 16,584 of record NZ_JBHSGO010000047.1, read on the forward strand.
GAAACAACCCATCATGGGGTATAAGAGCAGGTTTTGGATTTGGACCACTCATCGAACTAAGAGGTACATACGAAAGATCCTTCAACTTAAAAAGCAAACTGCAAAACTCAGACTGGAACTTCTTAAACAATTTCGCAGACAATTTTGAAGATACCAATGTAAATATAGATAAATGGGGTGCTGAGTTGAAGCTAAATCTTTGGTCCGGAACCCTTTTTACTGCATACTTGACAGCCGGATCGGGTGTAATGCATTTTGACTTCACCAATCTCAAAGATTCAAACGGCAAATCATTTAAGGACGACCAACTTTACGGAGCTGTAGGGTTGGGTGGAAGATTTGGTCTAAGTCAAAGAGCATTTTTATCTTTCGAATTGAAAGACCTTATGTTTAAGCCCAATGAACCAAAGCCTTATCTCACTCAAGGAGCAAACTATAACAAGGTCCTCCAAAACTGGGCAGCAACAGCCTCTTTAGACTTCTATTTGGGAGGCTACAAAGACAAAGGCCAAGATGAAGTAAGCAAAGCATACAGAGATGTTTTTTCAGATGGATTCAAGGGCATGAAATTCGTTATCGAACCGACATTGACCTATTGGACATTTGACGACGAGTCGAGCTTCAGAAATCAAGTCTTTGAAGGTGGAGCCGTAGGTGTTGACTTCACATCTCTCTTCGGTATCAGAGCCTTTTATTATCAAGCAACCAAAGAGGCCAACAAACCAAGTCTTAATTTCAACAAAGACCTTCGTGTATATGGAGGAAACCTTATTGCAAGATTAAACAATTCAAAAGGTGTAAACCCATACCTCAACCTTGGTGCAGGATACATTGATGTAAATTCGGAAAAGTATATACAACGAAGTGGCATGGATAAGGCCAAAAGTGGATGGTTTTTGCTTGGTGGAGCAGGCCTTGAATTTGCCATCAATCCATATATTATGATTTTTGGTAATATCAATGCAACACTGAATGAACAACAAAATGAGTTAGACAAAATAACCAAGCCTTCTTCTCTCAAAGTGGGCATGATGTATCAGGGAGGTCTTAGATTTAACATCGGGTCAAAAGCAAACGGCTATAAGGTGCACAAAAAACTTGTAGACAAAGCAGTCCAAGAACAATATCAAACCGATATGGATGAAATCAATGAGATGAGATCGGAATATAATCGCAAGATAGAAGATCTAAATGCTCAACTTGCCCAAGCGGCTGCTCGTAGAGATACAGTCGAAGTGACCAAACTTGTCGTAAAGAAACAACATTTCGATCAGCTTCAAAACAGACTGGACAGCCTTGAAACACAAATGGACAACCTGAGACTAAAAAGGCTTATGACAGAAAGAGAGGGGCAAGTAGGCAACAGCATACAAAATATTTCGGATAGCATATCCGGTCAAAAGATGGTATACCTTACTAAAGCTCAATTTGAGAACTTGGTTAAGAAAGTTGTTACTTCTATCGAACAAAAAGACAATACCATCACTACAATAAGCAACTTGGACAATACAACACTGTCTGATCTTGACAAACTTCTTCTGATCAATGCTATGAGCCGCTCAGGACAATATATGTATCCTCAACAATACTCATTGCCTTTGCCCAATCAAGATGTAAATACCAATGCCGGTAACCAGAATGACGAGCTACTCAAAAAGATCGACAACGTCATCGAAAAACTGGATAAAACAATCAATATTCAGCGCGAACAAATCTCTGCAACAAAAGAGCAACTGACAGCGACCGAGCAAGCAGCTGCAAACAACAACATACAGGCTGCAGTCAATGCGGCTCTCAATGCTGCCTCACAAAAAGCTGCTCTTCAGCCAACCACTGTTTCTTACCAACCAAATATTGCCCCTGCTACAGATGCATTAACAGCTTCAAGAGAGATGAATAGAAACTCATTCCTCAAACTTAATCGTCTATACGCATTTACCGGATTCAATTTTGGTCAGGCTTGGAACTGGAATATTGGTGTCAGATCAAATTTGCAGATAAGCAATACAAACTTTGACTTTGTTCCGGAGATCTATGTAGGACTTGGAAAAAAGAATGGATATGGAATCTCTACAAATGTCATATACAACTTCGATTACCCAAGCATGAAGATTGTTCCTTATGCCGGACTTGGACTTGGACTATTTAGTGCTAATCACAATGTAAACTTCGGACCTAATATTCTATTGGGACTAAGTGTGAGAAGTATCCTCAATGGTAACCTGTACCTCGATTACTCTTCACACAATCTATTCAAAAACAATCAGTTCTCAATCGGATACCGTTTTGTATTTTAAGAAGGGACATAAATGATGATTAAACGAATAATTATGAAATCAGCTCTCATGCTGGCACTATTAGCCGGTATGGGGGCTAAACTCCCGGCACAAAATACGCCACATGAAGACTCCATTATCGTTATCTCAGAAGATGATCTGATCAAAGATCTATCGAATGCAGTGATGCAATATCAAAAAAGTCGCAATCAGACATTTCAGATAAATGGAATTAAGCTGACACCCAATGATATGAGGTTAATAAAACTACAGATGTTGCTCAACAGTCTTGGGACATTTGATAGACCCCAACAACCTCAAACAGTATATGTAGGTAAAGATCAAAATGGCAATGATCTTTATACCATTCCTCAGCCTCAAAGCTACAGTAGGCCCAATGTTCCACTGGTGTATCCTCAGAGTGGATCTACATATATACCTGTTCCCCAAGGTCAGACAAGGACCGTAGTAGTCCCAAACCCTGTTGGAGGAGCCCTTCAAAGCGGTATAGCATTAGCCGCAACGGACCAAACAGACAAAGAAATCGAAAGTCTAAGAAATAGGCTCAACCTTTTGGAGGCCGTCAAAAGAAATCAATTGGCAGGAAATAATAATGTACATCAACTTAATCCGCAATTGATTGATGGTCAAGTAAACTTTCCTCAATCGGATATTGTCGTTATCAACAACGAAAGATTAGCCCCCTACTTCAAAAGACAAGTATTCTTTAGACAAGGCTCAAACATCTTGGACAACAGGTCTAAAGAGACTCTTGATGAAGTGATCAAACTTCTCAAAGAAGATGAGATGTCTACCCTTATCCTAACGGGATACGCATCGCCTGAAGGGGCAAAGAAATTCAATATAGAGCTCACGGAAAGAAGATCAAAAGCCGTAAGACAATATCTATCCAACAATGGAATTACCTCGGATAGATTAAGGATAGGAGACGGCAATATTGATCATACAGCAGGCATACCAACCGTAGCCAGAAGAGTTGACTTGACAGTGGCAAGAAAATTATAAAGAAAAAATTATTTGACTTGGACTGTATAACTATTTGAGTTAAATCAACTCAACAAAACAGATAATAAAAGAGACTGTGTCAAAATATGGAATTGTGAAAAGTTCTTTTCTAATCGATAGTCACAGTCCTTTTACCAAATAAAAGTAATCGCTATCATTGAGTTTTTTAGCTCTTTGATAGCGATTATTCTTACAAATGATAGTTGATTTGATACAAATGTATGACACAACCCCATTCTGAATGCCGAATCAAATAGGTTTTATTCTCTTAAGATCTTCCAAAGAATGCGCCACAGGCACAAGCGCTTCACTAATATGATATAATTGGTTTCGGTCAAGTAGATAAATGCACCCCCCTTCAACCTCAACTTCATACGCTTCTTCCTTTTGCGTAAGTTTCAAATATACTTATAGATTTATATCAATCGCACTATACAACACTCTCTGCTGTCTATTGTACCCAAATATATAGATAAAAGAGGACAGCATTTATGGATGCTATTATAAACTGATTTCTACATCTGACCAAAGAATATGACAGCTATCGGAAGCCACAGCCAAGGTTATAATAAGGCAAAACATAAAGGCTGCTCTTAAGTATTAAATCATCAGATTTCCCACCCTAATATTTTAAAAAGATTTCAAGTTTGGACAACATTATCCCATCAGACATTTATAAGCTTGATCCTTTACAGGTTTTCATAAGAACTATTTGAGCCTCGATGCCTGTTTGTAATACTCATCTTTAACTGATTGCAATAACAATATCAACCCAAGACAATCGTTCCATCGGGACCAAATAGCTTCATACATATAAGCAATTTATAAAAAGACATTAAGGTTAATGGTCATTATGGCGATGGAAAATAATTGTAAGGATATTGGACAATAATTGGATAAGCAAAAAAATAAGTAAATATATCCACCATGTAAAACCACTACCATACCGACTATCAAAGATCAATAGATAGAGTAATGGAAGCGAAAAGAAACAAAATAACAGAAACTTAAATGCCCCCAAACGAGCACTTATTTTAAAAAAGATATATCCGATAGTAAGCAAGTCCAATAAGAAAGCAATGCAAATAACAATAGTGTCAATCATAAATCTAAGACAAAGGAATGAATAAATAGGCTGTTTGTATCACTTGAAAAGAAAATATATGAGTCTGTGATTATGAATTTGGTTCTTAACTGCAGTCGCTCAATACGCTCTGCTCCTTCATTCAATACTAAATCTGTTCAAAACAAATGAACCAACATATAACTCCTAATACCTTTTTTACTCTTTATACTTCATAAACAGCCATAAAAAAGGGTCCTCCAAAAGAGAGACCCTTCAATACTTCAAATAAAGAATAGAGCATTATAGTTCTAAACCAGAACCCGGTTTGAACTTAGCCACCTTCTTAGCAGGGATTGTGATAGGCTGCTTATTTGATGGGTTAATACCCTTTCTTTCAGCCTTATGAACCACTGAAAATGTGCCAAAGCCAAGCAATGCAACCTTATCATCTTTCTGTAGTGCTTCTACTACTACTTCTTGGAATGCGTTAACAGCTTTCTGAGCGTCAACTTTTGTCATGCCGGTCTTCTCGGCAACAGCGGCAATAAATTCTGATTTATTCATACTTATACCATTAAATATGTTAGACAATTATAATAATTCTAAAAACAACAAACCACCTATTAGATCAATAGAAGTTAGACCAATAGTCCAATTAGAGCTATAACTATCAATAAGTAGTCACCCCAAAATTACATATATTTTTGTTCTATACAAGTGATTCAGTTACTTTTTTATCAATAAATCAAATATTTACTTGTTTTTAGTGATAAAAACCCTCATAAAACTTGTCTTTGTCACTTACGAACAGCATCAAAAACTATCAATATGTAATAAATAGAAGGACATTAGTGCATAAATAGCAAGTAAGAATATCATTGTGACATAATAAGTACAATAGTTCGTTAAAAAATATCCAAGCCTAAGCGGCTCTGGCAGTAAATAAAATGAGTTCTTTGAAAAGTTTGTCAATAACTTGCGGGTCTGGGCTAATCCCAAACACGCAAATAAATCGTTCAA